>JANXCH010000002.1 GCA_025060295.1 Dehalococcoidia bacterium
CACCTCCAACCACCGCGCTGCCCCCGTGAAGGCGTTGGGGCCGAAGTCCAGCAGGGCGGTGAACAGGCCGTTGCTTACCCCCAGGTTGTTGGCATTCACCTGGGGGCCGACCTGGGTGCCTCCTGTGGGGGCATCGTAGAGGCGGAACTGAAAGTCGCAGGTGCCGTTGACGGGGACGCCGTTGTGGAGCACCTGGCCCTGGTAGGTGAAGGCGGTGCCGGGGGTGGAGGCGACGCCTGGGCCGGGGGGTTTAGGCTCGTCGGCCCGCAGGGCGGTGGCCAACACCATCCCGAGGACTAGTGAGAGCCGAACGTCAAAACGCCCAGAAGGAAGCCTCTGCGCCACATAGCACCCTCCTCAACAGGGAGATGACACTGTATATTAGCAAAATGGCGCTGAGGTGTGAGAGAGGTGCAGTTGCGGGGGTGGGGTTAGGCGGTGCGTTTGGCGCGCCTGAGCACGAAGGGTTTCAGGGGCTTGAGGGTGCCGTTCTCGGGGCGGGAGAGGCTCTTGGTGAGCCACACATGGCTGGTGGGGCGGCTAAAGCCGTTCTTCTGGAAGAAGGCCAGGGCCTTGGCGTTGTCCCCCTCGGTGTCCACGATGAGCATGCGCACGCCGGCGTTCCGCATACGCCTCTCGAACTCGCGGAGCAGGCGGCGGGCAACACCTGTGCCCTGGAACTCCTCCTTCACCCCCAGCCAGGCCAGGTAGCCGTAGCGCCACGAGGGGCCGTCTTTGTCCACCGTGCTCCCCAACGCGAAGCCCACGATGGTCCCCTCCTCGTCCTCGGCCACCAGGCAGAACTCGGGGTCGCTGTTGAAGGCGGAGGTAACCTCGTAGGGATCCCAAGTGCGGTAGAGGACAGGGAGCGCCGTGCGGGTGAACAGGCTTTCGCCCAGGTGATAGACGTGTGGCAGGTCATCAATCTCCATCTGGCGGATGGAGATGCGCCGACGGCGTGAGCCGTTCTGGAGGTGTCTTGAACGCATATGCGTGTAGGGGTGTCCCTCCTGCGGGCCAGTGTTGTGAGCGCCCGCATATTCAGCATAGCACAGGAGGGTGGGGGCAGACCAGGGGGGCTAACCGTGCCCCATAGGTTGGGGGCCTTCCCGCAGGAACTTGTCGGGATCTTTCTGGAAGCGCACCTTGCAGCCGGGGGCGCAGAAGTAGTAGGTCTTCCCGTGGTACTCATAGGTGGCGGGGGCCTTTTTGGGGTCTACCTGCATCCCGCAGACGGGGTCAATTGCGGTGGGCTTTTTGCGCAGGAAGAACATGGCGTACCTCCCTCGCAGTGTTAGGAGTGGGAAGAGGGGGTGTTTCTTGCGTCAGGATGCGGGGGCACCTGCCCCATAGGGGCCGCCCCTCCGCGGAAGCGGGGAACCAGGAGAGGCATGAGGATGATGGCGGAGAGGAGGAGCACCCAGCCCGCCCCGATGCCTCGGCTGGCCCAGGAGCCTTCGCCCACCAGCGTAGCCAGGGCGATGAAGCCCCCCGCCATCCCCAGAGCCCCCAGGACAGAGACCAGCACACCCATATTACCTGGCTGCCTCGCCATCGGCTTCACCTCCGGGCGGGCATGGGGGCGGGTGCCTCCTGCCGAGGCGTGATGGGACGCGCCGGGTTGAGACGACGGACAGGGGGCACAAACCCCCGCATGCGTTGGGTGTTGAGGGTCACGGAGAGGGAACTGGTGGCCATCAAGAGGGCGGCCAGTTCGGGGCTGACAATTTGGCGGGTGAACGGATACAGCACCCCCACCGCCAGGGGAATGGCCAGAACATTGTAGCCGAAGGCCCAGAGGAGGTTCTGCTTCACCAGGCGCATGGTGGCCCGCGCCACCTGCAAGGCTACCACCACATCTAGGGGGTCATCCCGCATGAGGATGATGTGCCCCGCCTCTTTGGCCACATCGGTGCCAGCGCCGAGGGCGATGCCCACATCGGCCTGGGCCAGGGCGGGAGCGTCGTTGATACCATCACCGACCATGGCCACCCGATACCCCTGGGCTTGCAAGCGCTGCACTTCCCGCGCTTTGTCGGAGGGGAGCACCTCGGCCAGGACCTGGTCAATCCCCACCTGGCGGGCGATGGCGTGAGCGGTGCGGGGGTTGTCCCCCGTGAGCAGGAGAACACGCATGCCCATGCGCTGCAGTTCTCGCACCGCAAGGGGGGCCGTGGGGCGCAGGGTGTCCGCCACGGCCACCAGTGCGGCGGGACGCCCGTCCACTGCCAGGAACATCACTGTCTTCCCCTCCTGTTCCAACGGGTGGGCTTGTGCGTCCAGGGCATCCAGGGGGATACCCCGCTCCTGCATAAGGCGGCGGTTGCCCAGCAAGAGGATACGCCCTTGAGCGCGGGCCTCCACGCCGCGGCCGGGCAGGGCCTGGAAGGCCTCGGGGTCAGGAGGGGCAAGCCCTTTCTGCTGGGCGGAACGCAGGATAGCCTCGCCCAGAGGGTGCTCGGAGCGCTTCTCGGCGATGGCTGCCAGAAGCAGGGCCTCCTCCGCACGCATCCCCAGGCCTATTACATCGGTGACGGCGGGCGTGCCTGTGGTCAGGGTGCCCGTCTTGTCCAAGACCACGGCATCCACCTTGGTGGCCATCTCTATGGCTTCAGCGCTTTTGAACAGGACGCCATACTCGGCCGCTTTGCCTGTGCCAGCCATAATGGCGGCGGGGGTGGCTAACCCTACGGCACAGGGGCAGGAGATGACTAGCACTGCGATGGACACCAACACCGCAAACCCCACAGCGCTGGCCGAGGCGAGGGTGTAGGGGGTGAGCATCAGGCGGCTGTCCGGGGCGAACCAGAGGGGATAGCCGATGAAGTACCAAAAGAGGAAGGTGGCCAGGGCCAGCCCATGCACCCAGACGATAAACTGGCCAGCCACCCGGTCGGCCAGGCGTTGCAGGGGGGTTTTGGAGGTCTGGGCCTGCTCCACCAAGCGGATAATCTGGGCCAGGGCCGTCTCGTGGCCGACGCGGGTGGCCCGCATGATAAAGGAGCCGGTCTTATTGAGTGTTCCACCGATGACGGCGTCGCCGCCCTTCTTCTCTATGGGTATGCTCTCACCTGTGAGCATGGACTCGTCCACGGCGGAGTAGCCGTCCACCACCACGCCGTCGGTGGGCACCTGCTCGCCGGGGCGCACAATGAGCAGGTCGCCCACCTGCACCTCCTCCACAGGCACTTCGCTCTCCTGTCCGTTGCGGAGGAGGCGTGCGCGGCGGGGTTGTAGGTGCATCAGGCGGCGGATGGCCTCGGAGGCACGCCCCCGGGTGAGGGCCTCCAGATAACGCCCCAGGAGGATGAACCAGGTGAGCAGGGCGGCGGCTTCGTAGAAAGTAGCCATCGGCCCCCCGAAGCCCGCCGTGGGCCAGAAGGTGTTGACGACGGCGATCAGATACGCCGCCCCGATGCCGGTGGCGTAGAGGAGGTTCATATCCGTGATGCCCCGCCGCAGGCCGTTGAAGGCGTGGATGAAAAACTGCCGCCCCGGTCCCAGCACGAGGGGCGTGGTCAGCAGAAAGAGCACGACCTTGTTGTGCAGGATGTCGGGGATGATGCGGGAGAGGCCCCAGTAGGGCTGGAAGGTGCCCAGCATCACCGCCAGGGCTAGGGGCGTAGCCACCAGGAGGTTGATGCCCTGCTGACGCACCTCCCTTTTGCGGGCGTCCCCCTCCTTGTCTCCAGGGGGCGCGGGTGCCTCGATAATGGCTGAATGGCCCAGGTGGCGGAGCACTTCTTGGATGGTTACCAGGGGGGTGATGTCTGGGGCGAACTGCAGCGCAACGCGCCCGGCCGCGGGGTGCACGGTTACCTGGGCGACGCCGGGGAGGGCCAGGAGGGCCTGGGTGAGGCGTGGGGTGTCCTCGGGGGCGGGCGGAGGGATGAGGCGCAGATGGGCTGTCTCGAGGATAATGCTATAGCCTACCTCCTGCACCGCCTGCTGCATGGCGCGGATGGACGCCTGGGCGGGGTCGTAGTCCAAGGAGGCCCGGTGGGTGGCCAGGTTGACGGAGACACGGACAACGCCGGGAACCCTTTGGAGCGCCTCGGTGACGTGCGCAACGCAGGCGGCGCAGGTCATCCCGCGGATAGAAAGGGTGGCTTTTTTCAAGGGGGTGGTCATCGCTGTGCTAGGAGCGGTTGGCCAGGGCGTAAATTTCCGACAGTTCCTTCAGCACCTGGGGGGCACGGTCGCCTCGGATACCCTCGACCACACAGGTTTTCAGATGGTTGTCCAGGATGGTCTGTTCGATCCTATCCAGAGCCCGCTGAACAGCGAAGATCTGCTTGAGGATGTCCACGCAGTAGGCGTCTCGTTCCACCATGCGGCGGATGCCCTCCAAGTGTCCCTGGACGGAGGCCAGGCGCTTGAGGACATCCTCACGGACTTCTGCGAGCATGCTCGCCCTCCCCTCCCCCCTGGGTGGGGGATTCTGCCTCCCAGGGTAACACCTCTAGGGCGCGGAGGCAAGCCCTCGCTGGATGGGGGGCAATGGCTTACGGCTTCGGGGGAGGGTCGCCAGCGGAGGCGGAAGAGGCCTTGCGCCAGGGGGCCAGCAGGCGGGGGAGGAGCCACAGCCCCGCCCATCCCCCCACGAAAGCCCCCAGGGTGTCCACACCCACATCCTCCCAGGAGGGGTACCGGCCCGGGATAAAACCCTGATACCACTCGTCCAGCATGCCCCACAGGCACCCGAGCAGACCGACGAGGACGATACCCAGAAGGGGGTGTACCCTCTGGCGTGCCCAGGGGGACAGGTTCCAGGCTATCAGCAGGCCCAGCACGGCATACAGGGTGAAGTGGACGGCGTAAGGGAGCAACCGATCCAGGAGGGTGGGTGGAGTAATAGGTGCCTGAGGATTGGGCCAGGAGGAGAGGCCTACAATCACGCCCAGCCACAGGAGCAGAAGCAGACGGCGGGGCCAGGTGCGTCCGGCTGGAGGGGACGGAGGTGGAAGCGTCATCTCTCCCCCTTGCACAGGTTTCGGAGCGGTTGTACCCTGGCAGTATCGGATATGCTTTGTGGAAAGGAGGGGTATTTATGCCTGTTGCCTTGTCGGCGGGTGTGAAGGCGTTGTTGGAGAAGCCCGTGTTCGCCCATCTGGCCACCATTATGCGGGACGGCTCGCCCCAGGTCACCCCCGTATGGGTGGACACCGACGGCACCTATATCCTGGTAAACACTGCCCAGGGACGGGTGAAAGAGCGTAATGTGCGCCGGGACAATCGGGTGGCCCTGTCGGCGGTGGATCCTCAGGACCCGTATCGGCGTCTGCAGGTGCGGGGGCGAGTGGTGGAGGTGCGCACCCAGGGGGCGGTGGAGCATATCCATAAGTTGTCCCACAAGTATCGGGGCCAGCCCTACCCCCTCCGCCCCGGGGAGCAGAGGGTCATTCTGGTCATAGCCCCCGAGCACATCAGCGGGAACATCGGGTAAGGGGCCGGCTTACCCTGGGGGCCTAGGGCCACTGCACGAACATGGGCATCACCACATGCACATAGTCGTCCGCCCCGACGGGGCGAAAGACGCCGGGGCTGGAGGGGGTGTTGATGCCGATGCGCACCTGCTCCCCATCTATGGCGGTGAGCACATCCTGCAGGTAACGGCTGTTGAAGGCGATGCGGGCCCCCTCCCCTTCAACGGAGGCCTCCAGTTCCCCTGTGGCGCTTCCCTCCTCCTCAGCTCCGGTGGTGATGGTAACCTTGCCGGGCGGGCCAGGTTCCACCATGAGGCGGACGATTTGGCTCCCCATGCGGGCGAAGGCCGAGCCTGCCTTGACGGTCTGCAGGAAACGGCGGCAGTCCAGCACCACGCGGGTCTGGCTGGCCTGGGGGATCAGTTGGCGGAAGTTGGGGTAGGTGCCCTGCAATAACTGGCTGTAGATCTCTACCCCCTTTAGGCGGAAGAGGATGCCCGCTCCATCCTTGGCGATGTCCAGGGTTACGGGTTCGTCGCTGTCGTCCAGAAGGCTCGCCACCTCTTTGAAGGCTTTGGCGGGGACTACCAGGCCCACGGGCTTCTCCACTGGCTGCAGGAGGCGGCCCGTATGCACCGCCAAGCGAAAGCCGTCGGCAGCGGCCATGGTGAAGCGGTCGCCCTCCAGTTCCAGGCGGATGCCGGTTAGGATGGGGCGGGACTCGTCGGTGGCGGCGGCGAAGGCCACTTGGGAGATGGCCTTGCCCAGGGCTTTATGGCTGATGCGGGCGGTGGTGGCCTCTTTCACCACTGGGAGCGGGGGATAGGCGGAGGCCTCCACGCCTCGCACGACTGCCTTCAGCCAGGCGCAGGAGACCTGCAGGCCCAGGGGGTGCTGGACGCGGGAGAGGTCCACCCGCTCGGGGGGCAGTTGGGCCACGAAGTCCCGCAAGCGTTGGGCAGGGACGGCAATGCCCCCCTCGGCGTCCACCTTGGCCCCCACCCAGACGGTGATGGCCAGTTCCAGGTTGGTGGCCGTCAGGCGGAGCCTCCCCTCATCGGTCTGTACCAGGATGTTCAGGAGCACATCCTCAGACGGCCGGCTGGGCACGGCCCGCGCCACGACCCGCAGGGCTTTGTCCAGGTTCTCTTGAAGGCAGGAGACTTTCATAACCTGTGCACCCCCCTTAGAACGGGGGCCCTCACACTCCTGGGTGGGCCAACCCTTTGGGGAATAGTATAGTCCCCGCTCCCATGCATGGGAAGGGTTGGGGGGAACGGTTGATGTGGCCTTTGTCTAGGTGATAGGGGTGGGGGTGCCCTCAGGGCGGGCCACAGGGATGCGCTGCAGGGCCTGGTCCCACATGCGACAGAAGGCGCAGACGGCGCTGGTGGTGGGCTGGCCACACCGCTGGCACTCCCCCACGGACTGGGTGTCCATCTTGGCCAGGAGGGGGTGCAGGCGCTCCAAGAAGCCCGCCACCAGGTGATGCTTAGATCCGGGGGAGTGGAGTTCTATCTGATTGAGGGCGTCCTTGTACAGTAGGGAGCGTGCCCCCTCCGCATAGGGGCACTCGTCAGGAATATAGTCAATGCGCCGCAGGAGGGCGTAGCTGACCGTCTCTTTCTCGGTCATCAGGAACAGGGGTTTGACCCGCTTCACCAGGCGGGGGTGGTCGGCCTCCAGGACGGGGCTTTGGCGGGCTAGGGCGTCCATCTGCCAGTGGAGCAGGTTGCCCAGCAGGGTGGCCGCCTCGTCGTCCAGGTTGTGGCCTGTGGCCACCACAGTGAAGCCGTGTTCCAGGGCGACGCGGTTGGTAATGTAGCGCTTGCTGAGGCCGCACCCGGAGCAGGCGACGCGCCGCAGGGCCTTGGCCAGTTGGGGG
Organism: Dehalococcoidia bacterium; assembly: GCA_025060295.1. Lineage (NCBI taxonomy): Bacteria > Bacillati > Chloroflexota > Dehalococcoidia > Dehalococcoidia bacterium. Next base: position 7,312 of record JANXCH010000002.1, read on the forward strand.
ACGCCGAGGCCATAGGTTTCGGCCAGGTTGACGATGAGCAAGGGCAGGCCGCGGCTTTCGGCGAAGGCCTGGGCCTTGGCGCGGGAGGCGTCGGAATACTCCCCGATGCCCAGGTGGATGTGCAGCCCGGTGGGGCGATAGCCCAGGCGCAGGAGCACCTCCCACAGGGTAAGGCTGTCCTTGCCCCCTGAGACGGCCACCAGGATGCGGTCGGCAGGGGTGAACATCTTCCAGCGCTCAATGGTGCGCTGGACCTGGCGCTCAAAGAACTCCAGGTAATGGGGGCCACAGAATGCGGTGTTGTGGCGGCGCAGGTCCACCGCCGCCTTTTGCCCACACTTCTGACACTTCACTGCTGGCCCCCCGAGATGGCGGAGACAATTTCCACGGTGTCGGTGTCCTGGAGCCACTCGTCGGAGGTGAGGAGGTCCTCCCCCCGAATGACCACATGGGATTCGGGGTTGAGGCCCAGTTCCTTGAGGAGGTCCACGACGCGCCGGCGGCCGTGCACCTCCAGTTCGCGCCGGCGGGGGTTGCGGATGATGACTTTCATGGGGAATCCGAGTCTACGGTAGCAGAGGGGGGCGTCAATGCGCAACCCCTAGCCTACCACGCGGGCCGCCTTCCAGCGCACCACCAGGGCGAACAGGAGGGCCAGCAGGGCGTTCACGGCGAACACGGGGCGCAGGCCCAATCCCCCTGCCACCAGTCCCCCCACCAACGGCCCCAACCCGAACCCCAGGGAGTTGGCGCTCTGCAGGAGGCCGTAAGCCGTGCCCATGCGTTCACGGGGGACTACCTGCCCCAAAAGGGCAGAGGTCTGGGCGGCGACAATGCCTTGGCAAATCCCGAGCACGACGATGGCGGCCAGGGCGTGCCACGCCTCCTGGGCTACCAGCAGGCCGATAAACCCCAGCACCGAGACGGCGGGTGCCCCCACCAGCAGGCGGAGCACCCCCACCCGCGCTCCCACGACCCCCGACAGGTATGCTCCCAAGGCCCCCAAGATGCCCAGCAAAGCGAAGGCGCTCCCCGCCAGGGAGGCTTTGGCCTCTGGGGCTAGGGCTCCCAAAAAGAGGGGCAACACGGGGAACATGACATTGGGCACGAACTGCACCAGGAACAGAAGAATGAGCACAACCCCGATGCCGGGCAGGGTGAGTAAGGAGCGGATGTTCTGGACCACGCCTTGCTGGTCCTCTTGACGGGGAGGGGTGAAGCGCTCATCAATACCGAAGGTAACCACCACGCCCATCAGGGCCAGCACGCCTCCGGCCACAAAAAAGGCGCCCCGATATCCTACCCCGTGCACCAGGGCAGCCCCCAGCAGAGGGCCAACGGTGTTGCCCAGGTTCATCATGGCCTGCAGGACACCCATAGCCGTCCCCAGGCGGGGGCGTGGAGCCAAAGAGGCTACCAGGCCCATCATGGCGGGGACGGCCCCCGTCAACAGGCCCATGAGCACCCGCACCGCCACCAGGTGGTAGACATTGGCCACGACGCCGGTGAGCACCATCACCAGCGCCCCTCCATATAAGCCCCGGAGGACGTTCTTTTTGCGCCCGAAGCGGTCGCTGAGGGCGCCCCAAATGGGCGCAGAGAGGAACATGACAATGCCGGCAACACCCGCTGCAATGCCCGACCAAAGGGCTGCACGGCGGGGGTCGGCGATGCCCAGGTCCTGGATGAAGAGGGGCAGGAAGGGGAAGACGAAACTGAAGCCCATGACCGTGATGCCTTGCACCACGGCGGCGATGGCCAGGGTGCGACCCCAGCGGGCGGGCGCAGATGCTGTGCCCGCCGTGTCGGTTGTGTGCACGGCGTGCCCCCAAAAGGGAAGGCCCGACACGCTGGCCGGGCCTGCGCGATGCTCTGCAGGGTTTTCTTTCATACTACCATATAGTGCTATGCGGGGTGAAGGGAGCCGGGCGGGTGTTCGGTAGGGCAGGGGCACTCTGGCGAGGGGGTGTTCCCTTTGGTATGCTGGGGCGTGGGACCGGTGAGGGCTGGTCGTCTGCCCGCCATGTGAGGTGCGTATGGGCCCATTCCCTTCATCGGCGTCCGGCAGTGGCCGCCAGGGGAGTATCCGCCTGCCCTTTGCTGCCCTACGGCATCGGGACTATCGGTTATTCTGGCTGGGCCTGCTGGCCTCGGTGCTGGGCTACCAGATGGCCCAGTTGGGGATGGCGTGGCTGGCCTATGAGTTGACGGGGCGTCCCCGCACCTTGGCCTTGCTGGGGCTGGCCACGGCCGGGCCGGCCATCCTGCTTAACTTGGTGGGGGGAACGGTAGCCGACCGCTGGGATCGGCGCCGGCTCATTGTGCTCACCCAAAGCGCCATGCTCCTCCTGATGGGGGTGTTGGCGGTGCTGACGCTGACGGGGCGGTTGGCGGTGTGGCATTTGCTCACACTGGCGGCGGGTGTGAGCGCCGTGTTTGCCTTTGATGGGCCGGCGCGCCAGGCCTTGTATCCGCGCTTGTTGCCGCGAACGGATTTGACTAGTGGGGTGGCCTTGAATGCGTCGGTGTGGCAGGGGATGCGGGTGGTGGGGCCGGCTCTGGGTGGGGTGCTCATTGCGCGGGCGCATCCGGGGTGGTTGTTTGCGGGGGCAGGTCTGGGGGCGTTGCTCATGGGGTTGGCGGTGCTCCTAATCCGGCCCTTGCCCCCCGAGAAGGGCGTGCGCCAAAGCGCGTGGAGGGAGATTACCGAGGGGGTGCGGTTTGTGCGGGGCAACTCCCTTTTTGCCTTCCTGATTGGCATGGCCTTCTGCAATAGCTTGTTCGGGTTGTCGTATTTCTTCCTGTTGCCGGTGTTTGCCCGGGATGTGCTGGGTGTGGGTGCAGAGGGGTTGGGGTATCTATCGGCGGTTGGGGGTGTGGGGTCGCTGCTGGCGACGCTGGGGTCGGGGGCGTTGGGGAACATCCCGGCGCGGGGGAAGGTGCTCATTGGGGGGGCGGTAGCCTTCGGTCTGTTGCTCATCGCCTTCGCCGTGTCGCCCTGGTATCCCCTGTCGTTGGTGCTGTTGTTTTTGGCGGGGGTGGCGGGGGCGGTGTATATGGTGCTCACCCTGAGCACTTTGCAGGAGCGGGTGCCGGACCGGTTGCGGGGGCGGGTGATGGGCATCTTCAGCATGACCTGGAGCATGATTCCTTTGGGGGCGGTGCAGAGCGGTTTGCTGGCCGATTGGGTGAGCGCACCCTTTGCGGTGGCTCTGGGGGGTGTGCTGACGGTGGTCTTTGCGTTGGTGCCGGCGGTGGTAAGCCCCACTCTGTGGCACCTGCGCCCTTTGGGTGCCGAGCCTGCGCCTATGCCTGCCTCGGCGAAGCGATGACGACCGGGCATCCCTCCGGCCTGCGGGCGTGGGCCCGTTCTGCCTATGAGGGGGTTCTTCTGTGGCAGAGGCGGCATCCCCGGGTGGTGGTGGGGGTGTTTGTGGTGGTGGGGGTGGTGCTGGGGGTGTGGCTGGGATGGGAGGCGGTGCAGGGGGTCTCCTGGCGGGCGACGCTGGCGGCGTTGGGAGGGTTCTCGGCCCTGCATGGGATAGGGGCGGTGGCGTGTTTCCTGGCCAATAACTTCCTGCGCTCCACGGCGTGGTACATCCTGTTTCCCCAGCGTGCGCCCCCGGTGTGGAGGCTGTTTTTGGTGGAGAACACGGGGATTGGGGTGAACAATCTGTTGCCTATGCGCTGGTTCAGTGAGGCGGTGCAGTTCGCCATTTTGCGGGTGCGGGACCAGGTGCCGGAGGGGATAGCCTTGGCCACTTTGGGGATGACGCGCGTCTTGGACTTTCAGGCGAACTTCCTTTTGTTGGCGGTGAGCATGCCGTTGGTGCCGGGGGTGCGGGAACATGTGGCGATGGGGCCTGTGCTGGGGGTGGCTTTCTTTCTGGCGGCGGGGAGCACTCTGGGGCTGCACGGGCTGGGGTGGGCCTATCGGCGGTTCCCGCGCTTCCGCCGGCTGCCGGTGGTGGCTGGGGTGGGGGAGGCGGTGCTGGCTCTGGAGGAGCGCCCGCGCCGGCTGGTGGTTGCCCTGGTGTTGACCCTGGGCCAGTGGACGGCTTTGGGTGGGGCGGCGTGGTTTTTAGCGCAGGGGGTCGACATTGATATCTCCCTGGCAGGGGCGGTGGCGCTGGTCATTCTGGTAACCTTTTCGGCCACCACCATCCCGGGGCTGTTGGGGGGGCTGGGGGTGTTTGAGTTCGCCAGTGTGGGGCTGCTGGTAACCTTTTTCGGGGTGGAGAAGAGCGTGGCCCTCTCCTGCGGACTGCTGATGCACGCCCTGTGGTGGCTCCCCCCGGTGCTCATTGCGTTGGTGATGCTTCCGTTGGAGGGGTGGGGAGCCCTGCAGATGGTGCGCCGGGGGCCACTGCCCGGGACCCACAATGCCCCACCCTAAAGGGTATGGGGCCGGGTGGTTGCACCCCTGGCACCGACTTGATATCGTGAGGGGGAGGGGGCTATGCGCATCGTTTCGCTTCTGCCCAGCGCCACGGAGATCGCCTTTGCCCTGGGTCTGGGCGACCAGGTGGTGGCGGTGAGCCACGAATGCGATTATCCCCCCGAGGTGCGGGGGAGACCGGTAGCCGTGCGGTGTGTGTTTGACCCCTCGGGGATGACGGCTGCTGAGATAGACGCCACGGTGCGCTCGCTGGTGCTGAAGGGGCGGCCGATTTATCAGGTGGAGTGGGGTGTGTTGGAGGCGGTGCATCCTGACCTGGTGCTCACCCAGGGGTTGTGCGAGGTGTGCGCGGTGCCCGAGCGGGAGGTGCTGAAGGGGTTGGAGCGCCTGTATCCCCGGCCACGCATCCTGTCGCTGGATCCCCACGGGTTGGAGGATGTGCTGCAGGACATTCTGCGGGTGGGGGAGGCGACGGGCACCCTCGCCCGCGCCTCTATGGTGGTAGCGAATCTCCGCCGGCGCATCCAGCGGGTGGCGGAGGCGACGCGGGCGGTGGCCACGCGCCCGCGGGTGGTGTGCTTGGAGTGGCTGGATCCTCTGTTTGTAGGGGGGCATTGGGTGCCGGAGATGGTGGCCCTGGCGGGGGGTGTGGACGTGCTGGGGAAGGTGGGGCGTCCGTCCTTTACTGTGTCCTGGGAGCAGGTGGTGGCGGCACAGCCCGAGGTGCTGGTGCTGATGCCGTGTGGATACAGCGCCTCCCAGGCCGCGGAGCAGGTGCACCTGTTGGCGCAGCGGCCGGGATGGGGGGAGTTGCCAGCGGTGCAGGCGGGGCGGGTGTTCGCCACCAACGCCCACGCCTACTATAGCCGTTCGGGGCCGCGCCTGGTGGACGGGTTGGAGATGCTGGCGGAGATGCTTCACCCCCAGGTGTTTCAGGGCTTTCTGGGGCCCGAGCGGGCGTTTGCGGTGCCCCTGCCTGCTCTGGTAAAGTAACGCGCCTCGTCCTCGACGGCGGCGTTGGGTTTTTTTCCTTCCCCTGTGTGCCCCTGCCACCTCCCTCTTCCCCGAGTAGAACACATGTTCTACTGTTGGAGGCGAAGGTGCAACGGAGGTGGCGCTATGGCCTTGACCCTGGCGGAAGCCAGTAAACTCTCCAACGATGTGCTCCTGCGGGGGGTCATTGAGACCATCGTGCAGGAGAGCCCCGTTCTGCAGATGCTCCCCTTTATTGAGGTGGTGGGCAACGGCCTTACCTATGTGCAGGAGAACACGCTCCCCTCGGCCCACTTTTACGATGTGGGCGATACCTGGGCCGAATCCACCCCCACTTTCACCCAGGTAACGGCCACTTTGCGCATCCTGGGGGGTGATGCGGATATCGATAACTTCCTGCGCACCACCCGCTCCAATATCCAGGACCTGGAGGCGGCAGTGGTACACCTGAAGGCCAAGGCCCTGCGCATGCAGTTTGAGGATGCCTTCGTCAACGGGGATACGGCCACCAACCCCAAGGCCTTTGACGGCCTGGATAAACTCACCCCCGCCAGCCAGACCGTTAGCATGGGGGCCAACGGGGGGAGCCTGACCCTGGAGAAACTGGATGAACTGATTGATAAGGTGCGCGGGGGCAAGCCCCACGTGCTCCTGATGTCCCGCCGCTCCCGCCGTAAACTCTCCGCCCTGGCGCGGGGTGCTGGATCCGGCCTGTTGGTCACGGATCGCAACCAGTTTGGCCAGATGGTGGACTTCTACGACGGCATCCCCGTGGCGGTGAACGACTTCATCCCCGATAACAAGACGGTGGGCACTGCCCATGATTGCTCCACGATTTACGCCCTCCAGTTTGGGGAGGGGGCGGTGATGGGTCTGACCGCCCCGGGGGGCCTCACCATTGAGCGGGTGGGCTCCCTGGAGAGCAAGGATGCCACCCGTATCCGGGTGAAGTGGTATGTGTCCATCGCCGTGTTCAACACGCTGAAGGTGGCCAAACTGGTGGGTGTGCGGCCCTAGCCCTAGCCGCCGAGGGGGGCCTGGCGCATCAGCACCACCAGGAGAAAGAGGGCGATGGTGAGCATGCTGAGCACGGTGAGCACCACGGATGCCCCCACCAGAGCAAAGGAGGAGGCCCACCGCATGGGGGGCAGGAGCAGGGGGACGATGCTCACCCCCCACAGGGGGAGGGGCAAACGACGCACCTCCTGGGCCTGGGGGATGAGGGCGAGGAAGGCGCTGGCGGCCCAGAAGGCCAGCCCCGCCGCCAGCACCCCCAAACCCCGTGCCACCACCTCGTCCACAAGGCTGGGGCGCCTACTACCCCGCAGTAAGCGTCCCTGGGCCACAAATAAGGCCCCCCATACCAGCACCCCCCACCCGGCGATGAACAGCAGTGTGGCGAAACTCACAGTGTTAGCATACTCCGCCGCCGACCATCATAGGGAGGTGTCCCATGCCCAATGTGCGCTTGGATGCCAATAGCATCCCCAAGGGGCCGGTGTATGACCCCACCCCCTCAGCCATCCATCGTGCGGGGGTAACAGCAGTCGACACCTCGGATCCCCCAGGCACGGCGGGTGTGGATACCGACGGCTATGAGGAGTGCCGTTTTGACCTGGACATTGGCGGGACAGGGCTTCAGTCCCTGGAAGTGCAGGTGCTGTTCTGGAACCCGCGCCTGAACGCCTGGTTCGGGGGTGGGCGACGTCTCTTTACCGCTCCCGGGCGCTATGCTCTTACGGTTCCTGTGCGCGGGCAAAGGGTGTTCCTGAAGGTAACCGCTTTCACCGGCACATCCTTCTCTTTGAGCGTGGACTACACCTTGAGTTAGGAGGGAGAGCATGCCTCTGCGCTTGGCCGGCGAGGTATTGGAGGTTCACGGGGTTGACTCTGGGGGGTGGCTGCGGGAGGTGCGGAGTTGGGATAGCGCTCCAGGGCTGGTGGTGGACCAGCGGGGATCGGGACGCATCCTGGAGCTGCGCAAGAACGGCGCACCGGTATGGTTCGTGGACAACACGGGGGGCCTGCTGGTGGGGGCAGATAACGCCTATGACATCGGTTCCACGAGCCTGCGCCCCCGCAACCTGTATTGGGGCACGCAGGCTTTAGCCCCCCCAGGCTCTGCCTCGGCCCCCGCCTACACTTTTGCAGGTTCTGCGGGGACAGGGCTGTTCTCCCCTGCCGGCAACACCCTTGCCCTGTCCACAGGGGGGACGGAGCGTTGGCGCATTAGCAGCGCGGGGCACCTGCTGGCCGGGGCAGACAATGCCTATGACATTGGAACAAGCGGAGCCCATCGCCCTAGGGACGTGTTCATCACGGGACGCTTTCGCACAACGTATGTGGGTTCGACGACAGACCCTGCCATCGGTATAGTATGGGGGAGCTCTGCCGCAGGACTAGAGTTCACTCCCGGCGCAGGGATAATGTACCTCGTAGCAGACAACAAGCGCATGATGATGTTTTGGGGGTCGGGGCCACACATTTGGGTATTGAACCCAGGCCCTGCCACATCACACACCCCGATCGTCAATAGTTTCCAGCTTATGTTTTCCTCTAACTACTGGGACGGGACGCAGAGCGTGATGGTGCGCACGGCCATTTTTAGCAGACCCTTTTCCCCCACGGACCACCGCACAGTTTTCGAAGACACAGCAACACACTGGGTTTTCACTATCCGCAATATGCACTCCCTGACGTCCGACGGGCAGACGGTGCTCCATGTCATGCGCCGTGCCGGGGGGAGTAACGCGCTAGTGGAGGTGCGGTGGAAGAACCGTGCAGACTTGGCCGATACGGATAAGGTGCTCATTCTCGCCAGTTAGGGGGTGCAGGATGCCTAAGCACGTGGTCTTTGATGCAGTAGAAGTGGACTACGCACGGGTAGAGGTGCGGGAGGACCAGGTGCGCCTGCTGGTGCACTACGCAGTGAGGGCGTCGGCGACAGGGGAGACCCTCTGGAGGGACCGGGATGTCTCGCACCTGCTGACAGCCGGGGAGAAACAGACCATCCACAGCATGGCCCACAGGCTCCAGCGGGCCCTCGAGGCGGAGGAACTGGCATGAGGCTGGCTCCTCAAGACCTGGTCCGTCTACGCCGGCTCCATTTGGCCGTTCAGGAGGCACGGGTGCGCCTGGCCCAGGCTCAGGTGGAGTGGGATAAGGCCGTAGAGGAGATTGAGGAGGCCTATGGGCTAGTGGGCACCCGCGCCCAGGTGGACATCGCCACGGGGGAGATCACTGAACACCAAGAGGCGTCCAAGGAGACCCCATGACCCTACCTGCTCTGCGTGCCCTGCTCCGTCAAGACCTGCGGGACACCGACCCCACGGCCTACCGCTGGAGCGACGCCGACTTGGACCGCCATCTCCAGCACGCCGCCCGCGATTTGTCCCTGGCGGTGCCCCGGGAGGCCACGGTGGAGTTCACCACCACTCCCGGGAGCCGCACCCTCTCCCTGGCCTCCCTGCCCGACCTGGTGCGGGTGGAGGCGGTGGAGTATCCTGTCGACCGCTGGCCGCCCTCCTATGTCCTTTTCAGCCTGTGGGGGACTACCCTGACCCTCCTGGTGGACACGCCCCCCGCCGGGGCCGAGCCAGTGCGCCTCTACTATGGACGCCTCCATACCCTAACGGCTACCACCTCCACCATTCCCTCCTATCTGGAGGAATTGGTGGTCATGGGGGCCAGTGGCTACGCTGCCTTGGAGTGGGCCAGTTACGCCACCAACCGGGTCAACCCTGGTGGTCCGGAGACCTGGCAGCATTTCCTGACCTGGGGGAAGGAGCGTCTCACCCTTTTCCAGCGCTCCCTGGACCGCCTCTCGGCCCGCAACCGCGTGCGCCCGCGCCGTCTGTACACCCCCGCCCATACCGGTGCGGCCCGCACCCACATCCTCACGGGGTAAAAGCCCCTTTCCCCCCGACCCCGGTGACGGTCGCGGGTGTGCCCTTCCCTACCAAGACGGGAGCCCACGCCGTAGGCGTGCGCCCGTGGCCCCGCGCTTTTCAAACCCCGCCCCATCGGGTATGATACGGGCAAAAGCGCCAGGGGGTGCACCGTGCCCGAGGTAGAACTGCTCCTGACGGGGTTCACCTATAACACCGACCAGGGCAGGTTGGGGTTTTCGACGGTGGTGCTCATCCGGGGCCAACGCACCATCTTGGTGGACACCGGCCCCTTCGGCCGACGCGACCTGCTAATCAACGCCTTGCGTCAGCGGGGCCTCACGCCCGAGGCCATTCAGATGGTCGTCCTCACCCATGCCCACTGGGACCACACCCAGAATGTGGACCTCTTCCCCCGCGCCACTTTTGTGATTCATCCCGCCGAACTGGACTACGCCCGCAACCCCAAACCCACCGACTGGGCCACCGCCCGTTACTTCGTGGATACCCTGCGCGGCAAGCAGATTCGGGAGGTAACCGAAGGGGAGGAACTGGATCCCGGCGTGCGGGTGTTGGAGACCCCCGGCCACACCAAAGGGCACATCTCCCTGCTGGTAGAGACCTCGGGGGGAAAGGTGGCCATCGCCGGCGACGCCATCGGCGATGCCTATGCTGCCCTTCAGGGGAAGCCCTTCCTGATCTTTTGGGACGAGCAGGCAGCCATGCAGAGCGTGCAGAAAATTTTCACCCACACCCGCACCCTCTATCCTGGCCACGACCGCCCCTTCCGCCTCCACGAGGGGAAGGTGGAATACCTGGGTGGGGATACGGGCATCCGCATCTTTGGGAACCTGGGCTGGCCCTATGGCGATGCCCAGGTTACCTTGGGCGCCTTGGTGCCCCCCCGGCAGGTGCTGGTGGTCCGCTAGAGGGGCGTGGGGGCAGGCCCTGGCGCACCTGGTAGACCAGGAACGCCAGCCCCCCGAACACCACTACACTCAGGTAACTGACCGAGCGGTCCAACACCGCTACGGCCACAGCCGACTCTGTGGGCAGGGTGAGCACCAGTAGGCCCACTACCCCCGCCTCCACAAAGCCCAATCCGCCCGGTGAAAGGGGGATGGCGGTAAGCAGAGCGTTGGCCAGCGCCACGAACAGCACCATCCACGGGGAGAGGTCCACCCCCAGGGCGAGGGCGACCATCCCCAGGCGCAGGGCCTCCAACAGCCACCCCACCACCCCCAGGCCCAGCACCGCCCCCATCCGCCACCGCACCCCCTGCAGCGCACCCTGGTGGAACCCTTCATACAGGCCCCGCAAGGCACTGGGGAGGCGGGCGACCAGGCGCATGCCCCACCGGGCCATGGCTGCCAGCACCACCGCCCCGATGGTGGTCAGGCCTGCTCCCACGGCCACAAACCACATCCCCAGGCGTCCGCCCTGATGCAGAAGGGCCAGCGCCCCCGCCGACACTAGCAACAGCACGACCATTGCCCCCAGGTCCATCACCCGCTCCCCAGCCACGGTGCCCAGCACCCGCGCAAAGGGGCTCCCCGAGGAGCGGGCGAAGGCATACGCCCGATAGGGGTCGCCCACCCGCAGCCATCCTACGGCGTTGAGGAACCAGGCCTGCAGAATGTAATACCCCGCCTCCAGCGCCGAGGGGAGGCGTTCCCCCGGCCCCGAGCCGATGCCCGCCCCCTGGGCCATCAGCCTCCACCGCAGACCCCGGGGCAGGAAGGAGAGGTAATACGCTACAAAGGCCAGAGCATACCAGCCGGGGTTACTGGAGCGCACCAATCGCCAGGTGGCCCCCAAGTCCACATCGAAGCGCACCACGAGGAAGCCCAGCACCACCCCCGCCAGCACCAAAGAGACAAGGGTTGGCAAAAGGGTCTTGGCTCCCAGGGCGATGCGGGGGGGCCGTTCCTGGACGGGGGCCGAGGGCCGGCTCACCGGCTCACCCCCAAGGGGCGTTTGGCGGGCATCCCCGCCCGCCGCGGATACCTGGGGGGCGTGGGATGCACCTTCGGCACCACCACCAACACTCGCCCCGGTCCTAGCAAAGAGGGGTCAACCTCCAGCACCTGGGGCACAGCACCCCCCAGGGCCTCTGCAGCGGGGCGGGCCAGGTCAACTTCGCCCGCCCAGTCGCCCTTCTTGGGGAAGACCGCCCTCCCCCCCACTTGGACGAAAGGGAGCACCAGTTCCAAAGCCACGGCCAGGGGCCCCACAGCGCGTGCCACTCCTAGGGAAAAGCCCTCCCGCAGGCCGGGCTGGTGGGCCAACTCCTCTGCCCGCCCGTGGAGCACCTCCACCCGCTCCTCCAGGCCTAAAGCCTCCACACACGCCCGCAGGAAGGCCACCTTCTTCCCTACCGATTCTATCAGGACAACCCCCAGGCTGGGGAAGGCGATGGCCAGGGGCAAGCCCGGGAACCCCGCCCCGCTCCCCACATCCACCAACCGTCCCCCCTCCCGCACCTCCGATGGCATGGCCATGGCTATGGTGAGGGAGTCCAGGAAATGCACCCGCTCCGCCTCCTCTAGGGCCTGGGCAGAGGTGAGGTTGACCCGCTGGTTCCACTCCCGCAGGAGGTCCCAATAGAGGGAGAAGGCATCTACCTGCCCCGAGGTCAAGGGGATGCCCAGGCGGTGCGCCCCTGCACGCAGGGCTGACAAGGGCAGGGGCGCACCAGAAACGCCCATAGGAGAAGGGGGCTGCGACAAGCGCACGCCCTTACAGCCTGCTCATCGGGGCTGGGTGTGCTCAAAGTCCTTTACTGGGCGAGCCACACATCCCAGAAGGTCAGGAAGATGGTGGGCTTGAAGTTCTGCACCTCCTGACGGGAGGCGCGCAGGCCCGCCTGCTCCCCCAGGATAATGTAGGGCACATCCTCCCAAATAGCCCGGGCCAAATCCTTGCTGGCCGCCAACTGGTCTTGCAGGGTCAGGGCGCGGAGGATGGCCTCCCGAGCGCGGGTAACCTTGCCCGTGTCGTCAGCGTAGCGGTTGAACCACCCCATCCGGGCGTGGGTGGGGTTCACCAGGGGATGCACGAAGTGCCAGGTAACGAAGGAGGTGTGGTGAAGTTCCCACAGTTCGGGGTTGGTGCGGCGGGTCTGCACACCAGCCCAGTCCATCACTTGCAGGTCTACCTTGAACCCTAACTGCTCCAACACTTCCTTGGTCACTAAGGAGGGGTTGGCCACGATAGGGTTGTCTTGGGCGCTGATAATGCGCACGGTGGTGCCCTCCAGACCGGCCGTCCGCACCAATTCGCGCGCCTTACTGATATCCTGCACATTGTAGCGGCCGGCCGAGCCTTCCCGCCCCACCTCCTCCCACATGGTGCCGCAGGCGTATGCGCTGGGGCATAGACGCCAGAAGCGGGGGTCGCCGATGGCGGCCCGCATGGCCCTGTCCACCGGGTAGGCCAGTTGCAGGGCCTGGCGTGCTCGCAGGTCGTTGAAGGGCGGGCGGGAGTGGTTCAACTGGGCGACAAGTTTAGGGCCGGGGCCAACCACATGCAGGCGTAGGGCGGGGTTACGCTCCACCTGGGGGGCCAAGTCCGCCAAGAATTCATCCAAGAAGTGGACGAGGCCCGTGTGGATGGCGGCGAAGCGGGTGGCGTGGTCGGGCACCTCCAGGGCCTCTATCCGGTCCACATAGGTGGGGCGGGCACCCGCCAGGCCCGAGGGGGGCTCGGTACGGGACTTATACCCCGGCCAGCGCTCCAACACATACTGGTTGCCCGGCGTCCAGGAGACGAAGCGGAAGGAGCCCGTCCCGATGGCCTCCCGCGCCCCTTGCCGAACGGGGACGCGCCAAATGCGCTCGTGGACGATCACCGAGCGGAAGCCCGAGGGCACCGACAACTGGTTGAGGAGCACACTGGTCGGTTGCTTCAAGCGCATCACGACGGTGCGGTCATCGGGGGTGTCCACCCGCTCAAAGTTTTCCCACATCTCCCGGCCCCAGGCATCCTGGTTGGCCCAGCGTTTGAGGGACTCCACCACATCCAGGGGGCGCACTGGGTCGCCGTTGTGGAAGGTAAGGCCGGGGCGCAGCACGAAGGTCCAGGTAAGGCCGTCCGGGGAGACATTCCACGACTCCACCAGGGCCGGCTGGGGGGTGAAGGTGGCGTCCAAGGCGAACAGGCCTTCGTAGACGAAGTTGGCGAAGTCCTTCACCGTTACCGTGGCCGTTGTCCACATGGGGTCAATGGAGGCCATGCTAGCGTGAGGGATGAAGCGGAGGGTGCCGCCGCGCCGAGGGGCGGGGGTGGGTGTGGGGGGCGGCCCGGCGGGGATAGGCGTAGGTGTGGGCGTAGCTTGCACGATGGGCATGGGCATGGGTGTGGGGCCGGCTGGGGCGGGTGCGGGAGCAGGGGTGGGGGTGGCTAAAGCCACAGGGGTAGGGGTGGGAACAGGTGTGGGGGTAGGAGCCGCCGTCGGGCGACACGAGAGTATGAATACCAATCCGAGAATGATACCGAAAAGCACAAGTATCCCTTGCCTCATGGCTGCCTCCTCAGGCGGTATTGTATACAGTGGCGTAAAGGCTATGTCAATACACCCTGCGGGGAGGGCCTGTGTATGGCGGGGAGTCCTTGACGCGTGTACCCTGCTCGGCTACAGTACAACGGTTTTGCGCTGGAAGGGCCATGGCTTCAAGAGGAAAGGAGGACGCATGGCAGCCCCGGCTGTGCACTTTGTGAAAGGGCCGATAGATTACATCTTACGGCGCGTGGCGGTCTATTTGGGAGTGAAGGAGGCCCTGTTCCCCCACCTCATCGCCCAGGGGGCCCGTGCCGATGGATGGCTGGCGGTGGAGGCTTTCAACGCCCTGCGCCAGCCCTATATTGCCAGCCAATACTTTCAGGATGTGCGCCTGACAGGCGCCACCCAGGGCGGCTCCCCCGACGACCCTGACCTGGAACTGACGGCGCAAGGCCAGCCCCTGCGTTTGCAAATCCGCTCCGTCCCCCTCACCGCCCAACGGCCCCTGGCCTACTACTTCACTACTCCCACGGAGTTGCCCCGCCGTTTCCGCTTCCTCCACGCTCATCCGTCCACCTCTGCCCTCCTGCTGGTGGCCTATCCCCTGCGGATGGACAACCCCGACTGGGAGAACGCCGTCAAGGAGGCGGAGCAGGCTCACCAGGTGCGCCGTCTGGACCAGGTGCAGTTTATCCTGCCAGGGCCGGACCGGGTTACCGTCTCCGTCTGGCGGCACGTCTCGGCGGGCTTCTGAAGGCCTTTAGGTGATGCTCAACCCGCCATCAATGACAAAGGTCTGTCCCGTAACATAGGCTGAGGCGTCGGACGCCAGGTAGGCAGCCAAAAGCCCCACCTCCCGCAGGGTGCCCAGGCGCCCCAGGGGCACCTGCTGGACGGCCCGCTCCTGGCGGCGGCGGTACTCCTCGGGGGGAAGTTGCTCGGGGTCGGGGAACAGGCCGGGGGCGATGGCGTTGACGCGGATGCCATAGGGTGCCCACTCCAAAGCCAAGGAGCGGGTGAACTGGGTGAGGCCCGCCTTGGCGGCGTCGTAGGCGGAGCGCAGGGGGCTCGCCTTATACGCAGCGAAGGAGGAGATGTTGATGACATTCCCCCTGCGCTGGCTCAAGAAGTACGGCCCGAAAGCGCGGCACCCCAAAAAAGCTTCTGTCAGGTTGATGTCCACGATGGTGCGCCAGTCGGCCAGGGTCATGCCCGCCTCGGTGCGTCCCGGCAGGGCGACCACGGGCTTCTGAATGGCATCCCCCACGCAGTTGATGAGCACATCCAGCCCGCCCCACTCGGCCAGGACACGCTGCGCCAGGCGGTCCATATCTTCCTGCTTGGTGGCATCGGCCACCAGGCCCAGGGCACGGCGTCCGCGGCGACGCACCTCCTCGGCCACCCGTTGGGCGTTGGCCTCGGTGAGGGCGGTAACGGCCACGTGGGCACCCGCCTCGGCCAACACCAGGGCGATGCCCTTCCCAATACCGCGCCCCGCCCCTGTGATGAGCACCCGTTTGTCCGTCAGGTCATATTCGGGAAGCATTCTCAACTCCTTTATGAGCCTCTGGGGGCCGGTGTGATCTGTCTTATCCCTCCCGCACCTGGCCGTTGCCCAGCACCACCCACTTGTAGGAGGTGAGTTCCCGCAGGCCCATGGGCCCCCGGGCGTGGAACTTGCTGGTGGAGATGGCCACCTCGGCCCCGAGCCCGAACTGCCCTCCGTCGGTGAAGCGGGTGCTGGCGTTGACCATCACCGCTGCCGCATCCACCTCGTCCAGGAAGCGCAGGGCGGACGAATAATCCTCGGTAATGATGGCCTCCGTGTGGCCCGAGCCATAGCGCTCAATGTGGGCCAGGGCAGCGTCCAAAGAATCCACCACCTTTACCGCCAGGATAAGCGCCAGGAACTCCTTGCCCCAGTCGTCCTCGGTGGCGGGCACCACTTTGGCCTCCTCCAGAGGGCCCAGAATGCTTAGCGCGCGGGTGTCGCACCGCAACTCCACCCCGTCCTGGGCCAGCAGTCGGGCCAGAGCGGGCAGAAACTCTCCCGCGATAGCGCTGTGCACCAGGACGCAGTCTAAGGCGTTGCACACCGAGGGGCGCTGAACCTTGGCGTTCCGGACGATGCGCAAAGCCTTGTCCAGGTCGGCGGAACGGTCCACATAGGCGTGGCACACGCCGATACCCCCGGTAACGGCGGGCATAGTGGCGTGCTGGGCCACGAAGCGGATAAGGTCAGCCCCGCCCCGCGGGATGAGCAGGTCAATGTACTCTTTTGCTTGGAGCATCTGCAGGACGATGCCCCGGTCAGTGCTGGGGATGAACTGCACCGCATCGGCGGGGATGCCCGCGTGGACGATGGCCTGACGGATAAGGGTGGCCAGAGCACTGTTGGAGTGGAAGGCTTCGCTCCCCCCACGCAGGATGCAGGCGTTGCCCGACTTCAGGCACAAGGCGGCGATGTCCACCGTGACATTGGGGCGGCTTTCGTAAATGGCCCCTATGACGCCCAGGGGCACCCGCTTACGCCCCACCACCAGGCCATTGGGCAGGGTGCGCACGTCAAACATCTCCCCCACCGGGTCGGGGAGAGCGGCCACCGCCCGCACATCCCGCGCCAGGCCACGCAGGCGTTCGGGGGTCAGCAGGAGGCGGTCCAGCAGGGCGGGGGACAGGCCCGCTCGCCGCCCCGCCTCCATATCCTTGGCGTTGGCCTCCAGCACCTGCCCCTGCTGGCGCTCCAGGGCCTGGGCGATGGTCTCCAAAGCGGCGTTCTTCACATCGGTGCGCAGGCGTGCCAAGAGGCGGGAGGCGGACCGCGCCGCTTGGCCGATGGTCTCCAGGTCAACGGTGGTCTGCACCATGCTCCACCTCCGTGGGGATGCCGTGGCCCATCAGGAGGGCTTCCACGGGCACCAGGCGCTGGCCTAACGGGTCGGGGGCCAGGGAGAAGGCTGCCAGGGTGAAGGCCCCCAGAAGCATCTGGGCGCCGGGGTCGCCGAAGACCACAATGGTGGTGCGCCGTGCCCCGTCTATGCCCACAACGACCTCGCCAGCCCCCCGCTCTATGACGCGCCCGTCGGCCAGGCGCAGGCGTTGCCGAAAGGAGGGGTGATGTCCCAGGGACTCCAGGATAGGGCTGGGCACCCAGGTATAGGTTGCGCCCGTGTCCACTAACGCTTCTACCGTTACTTGACGGGTCAGGTCGGGGCTATAGAGGGTAATGGGATACAGGAAAGTCGCCATAGAGGGGGCCTGCCTAGCGGGGGAGGCGGGTGAAGTAGGTAACCAACATGGCGGCCAGAAGGGTGGCCCACATGGTCAACTGGATGCCGATGAGCCAGCGGAACATGGAGAACATGTCGCGACGCAGTTCTATCATCTCGCGACGCAAGTCCCGAATCTCCTGGCGCACCTCCCGCAACTCCTGGTCGTGGCTGTCCAGGCGGGCGGTGATGTGTTGTAGGACCTCCCGAAGGCCGACCTCTTGGGCCACCGCGTCCTCCTTCCCGTGGGGGCGGGTTAGAGCAGGGCCATGTTGTTGCTATGCACCACCTCCTGCCCGTAAGTATAGCCCAGGAGGGAGGCGATGCGGTCGGAGCGCTTGCCCTGGATGCGGCGCAGGTCGGGGGCGCTGTAGTTGGCGATGCCTACCGCCACCCGCTTCCCATCGGGGCCCAGGATGGAGATGACCTCCCCCCGGGCGAAGTCGCCCCGCACCTCAATAACCCCCACGGGGAGCAGGCTCTTATGCTGGCGCAGGGCTTCTACGGCTCCTGCGTCTATCACCACGGCGTCCTTGGGGGAGCAGGCTCCCAAGAGCCAGCGCTGCCGACTCTCCCGGTGGTCCACCCGCGGGGGGAAGAAGGTGCCGATGCTCTCCCCTTCGGCCAGGCGCACTAACACCTCAGGCTCTTGGCCGTGGCAGATCACCACCCCCGTGCCGGCGGCGGTGCACAGGCGGGCCGCCTCCAGTTTGGTTACCATGCCCCCCCGCCCGCGACCCGAGGCGGAGCCCCCTGCCATAGCCAGAACCTCCTCGTCGATGTCCTCCACGCGGGGGATGAGGCGCGCATCGGGATGCAGGTGGGGATCGGCGGTGAACAGCCCTGGCACATCCGACAGGAGCACCAGCAGGTCGGCGTCCACGATGGTGGCTACCAAAGCCGACAGAGTATCGTTATCCCCGAACACCTCCCCCTCGAGTTCCTCCACCGCCACCACATCGTTCTCGTTGAGGATGGGCACCACCCGCAGATCCAGCAAGGCCAGCAGGGTGTTGCGAATGTTCAGGTAACTGAGGCGGTCGGTGGTGTCGCGGCGGGTGAGCAGGGCCTGGGCGACGGTGATGCCCTCCCAGGCGAACAGCTGCTCCCAGGCGTGCATCAGTTTGCTCTGACCCACGGCCGCCAGCACCTGGCGAAAGGGGGTATCCCGACGCTTGGCGTCGGTAATGCCCAAGGCGTGCCGGCCGGCGGCCACCGCCCCCGAGGAGACCAGGAGCACCTGCGCCCCCCGACGGTGCAGACGCCCAATCTGGCTCACCAGGGAGGCCATCACGCCGAGGTTGAGGCGCTCTGTCCCGCCGGTGAGAAGGGTGGTGCCTGCCTTGGCCACGATGCGCCGGTAGCGCAGGGGCCGCGTCTGGGGGACGGGAGAGGGATTGGGTTGCCCTTCCATCTGGCAGAGTCCTGTAGGGCCTCTGCCTCTATGATACCAGGGCTACGAAAGGCGATAAGGAAGGCGCTTCGGTGTCTCTCCTACACCGAACACTCCCCCTCGCCCCGCTCCACCTTGAACAGGGTGGTGCGAGCCCAGTCCATATACAGGTCTACCGTGCGGTCGCTGAGCGGGGGGATGTCCTTGAAGGCGGTGGCCACCTCTTCCAAGGGTTTGAGGCCAATTCTGGCTACAAACTGGGGGAACTCCTCCCCTTCCAGGCGCTTCTCCTTGTAGAAGGCCAGCAACGCACGCATAAATTCGGGGACGCGCTTGGCGGGGATTTTGACCCCCGGCAGGCGTTGCCCAAAGCGGGTGCCTTCAATGTCGGCTCCCCCGTACACACCTCCCAAGAACACCTCATAGGCGGGCACCTGCTCCCCCCCGGGCCCTTTCATGGCTGCGCCGTGCAGGCCAATGGAAGCGATGTGGTGCTGGGCGCACCCGTTGGGGCACCCGCTGATTTTGATGTGCAGCTTCTGTATGAGGGGGTCCTCCAAGAGCCCGTTGCTCGAGGCGAAGGTCTCCCGCAGGGCCTTGGCCACTCCCATGGCCGAGGTGATGCCCAGTTTACAACTGTCGGTGGCGGGGCAGGCCACCACATCGGTGATGGTGTTAACGCCCGGCTCTGCCAGGTTGATCTCCTTCAAGGCCTTCCACACGGCATACAAGGAGCCCTCTGGCACCCAGCGCAAAGCCAGGTTCTGCTCCTGGGTTACGCGCGCCCGCCCCCCGGTATACCGGCGCACGATGTCCGCCAGGACGGGGAACTGGGGGGCATAGATATCTCCCAGGGGGATCTTGACGAAGGCCACATAGTAGCCCTTCTGCCTCTGCTCCAGGGTGTTGGTGCGTTTCCACTCTTGGAAGGCGGGGTCATCGGCTCCGTCCGCCTTGCCTGTGGGGGGTGGGGGAGGCGTTTCTCGATACAACTCCTCCACATCCATCAGGGGTGTGGGGTCAATGGGGCCGATGCTCTTGAGTTCCTCCTCCACCAACCCGCGGAAGGCATCTATCCCGATACGGTCTAGGAGTACCTTGATGCGGGCCATCATGCGGTTCTTGCGCAGGATGTCTGCCTTGTTGAAGACGGTCCATACCGCCAGGGCCACCCGCAGGTAATCCTCCACCGGGACGAAGTCGTAGAGGGGCTTAGCCAGACGGGGGAAGATGGAGGTGCCACCCCCCACATACACCTTGAACCCCTTGCGGAGGGTGCCGTTCTCCGGGCGCACCTGGGCCACAAAGGAGAGGTCGTGGATGAGGGAGGCCACGGCGTCGTGGTCGGGGCAGCCGCTGAAGGAGGTCTTGAACTTGCGGGGGAAGTCCTGGGTGATGGGGTGGCGCACGCCGAAGCGCACGTAGGCCACCAGGTAGGGGGTGGGGTCAAAGAGTTCGTCCGGGCAGACCCCTGCCAACGGCGGCCCCACCACGTTGCGCACCGTGTTCCCGCACGCCTCCCGTGAGGTCAATCCCCCCTTCCCCAGGATGCGCATAATCTCGGGCGTCTGCTCCAGGGGGATGTGGTGGAACTGCATGTTCTCCCGGGTGGTGAAGTGGCCCTTCTGGAGGGGGGCGAAGCGCTGGGCCACCTCTCCCAGGGCCTCCAGGGCCTCGGGGGTGAGGATGCCCCCGGGGATTTTCACCCGGAACATCTGGCGGTTGGGCTGGCGCTGGCCGTAGACCCCCTGGCGCAGGCGGAAGCGCATGAAGGTGGCCTCGTCCACCTGCCCCGCCCGAAACTTGGCCACCGCCTCCTCAAAGCGCTCCACCTCCTCCTCCATATAGGGGATGACGGCCTTTTTGGTATGGCGGGCCAGTTCCAGGCTGCGCTGGTAGACCTCCTCCTGGGGGGGACCAGCCAGGGCGGCTATGCCGGCTGGTGTAGCCTCGACGGAGCATCCGCACACCTTGCACATGGTGCACCTCCGTTGCGTTAGATGTGGGGGGCGCTGCTCCCTATGGGCAGGAGGCTCGCGCTCCTTGTGGGCGGGGGGTTGCCGATGCCCGAGCGCTTTTCGGCCCAGGCGATGCGCTCCCGCAGGCGCACCACCTCCCCCACCACCATCACGGCGGGGGCCTGGAGGCTGGCGTTACGGGCCGTCTGTATCGCCTGGCCCAGGGTGGTGACCAGTGTCCTCTGGGAGGGGAGGGTGCCCTGCTCAATGAAGGCTACTGGTGTCCCCTCTGTCCAACCCTGGTGGCGCAGGCGCTCCACCACTTGGGACAGCGCCCCCACAGGCATCAGCACGACGACTGTTTCCTGCTGTGGAGGCAGGGTAGTGCCTGCCCCATGCCCGGCGATAATCCGCAGGCCGGCGGCGTAGCGCCTATCGGTAACGGGGATGCCGGCATAGGCGGGGACGGCGATGGCGGAGGAGACGCCCGGCACCACCTCAAAGGGGATGCCCGCAGCGGCCAAGGCCTCGGCCTCCTCGCCTCCCCTTCCGAACACAAAGGGGTCGCCCCCCTTCAAGCGTACCACCCGTTTCCCCCGGCGGGCGTAGCCTACCAGCAGGGCGTTGATAACCTCTTGGGGGTAGGTGTGGTGGCCGGGCTCTTTCCCCACGGGCACCTTCTCGGCAGCGGGCGGGGCCTCGGCCACCAGGTCGGGATGTACCAGGCGGTCGTACACCACCACCTCCGCCGTGCGCAGGAGGCGTAGACCCTTGACGGTTATCAAGCCCGGGTCGCCCGGCCCCGCTCCCACTATGTAGACCGTCCCCAGCCTCATATCTTCTCTCCCTCCTGGGAAAGGGGGTGTGTGCCCGTCGCGGTCAAACGGGTCAGCAAGTGCTCCCACAGGCCCTCCCAGTCGTGGGCCGACAGCAGGCGTTGGGTCTCCGGACTGTGGAGGGCCTCCTGCCAGGCTTGGGGGGAGGGGTGTATCCCCCGACGGCGCACCTCCCGCCGCAGCAGGGCCACCATGTCCAGCAAAGTTCCCCACTCTTCGGGGAGCAGGTGCTCCAGGCGCTCTCGAATGAAGCGCGCCAGCGCCGGGGAGAGGCCGTTGGTGGAGATGGCGATGGTCAACGCCCCCCGCTGGACAATGGCGGGGGCGATCCAGGTGCACAGGTGGGGTGTGTCCACCACATTCAGGAGCACACCTTCCCTTTGGGCCTCCTGGGCGATGCGGCGGGAGAGGGGGTAGTCGGCGGTAGTGGCAGAGATGGCCAAGAAGGCCCCGCGCAGGTCGCCCTCCTGGTAGGGGCGTTGATGGAGGGTGATGTGCCCCGCCTCGGCCAGAGCCACCAGTCCCGAGGTCGGATGGGGGGTGAGCACCGTAACCTGGGCACCCGCCTCCCGCAAGGCGCGCACTTTACGCTCCACCTCTTCCCCCGTGCCGATGACCACACATCGCCGTCCTTGCAGGTTCAGGAACACGGGGAAGTAGGCGATGTGGGCTGGAGAGGGGGGTAGTTTCCCCCGCTCCCATCGTGTCTGCTCCTGTGTCTCCTGGTGTGCCACGGTGGGCTCCCCACAAAAAAGATTGCGCCCCGCTCTGCCACAAACGCCGAGCGGGGCGCAGCGCTGGTCTTCCCTATGCGCTGGCCCCTATGGAGGGCAACAACACCCTGCAATTCCCGAAAAGCGTGTCAGCATATCAACTACTCTTTACCAGCCCCCACAGGAGCTGTCAATAGCCCGCAGTCATAGGAAAACGCCTCTCAAAGGGCTGATGTAGGTTGTTATCAGCGGAAACGGGGCTATAAAAACGCCTATCGTCGCCACAATAAGTTTGTGTGGAGTATCCTGGAAGACAGGCATGGGCAATGCCTATCCCCGTAGGCCCATCCCCACAGCCCCCCAGGAGGGCACCGCCACACCCAACACCCCTCCAAAGGTTACCCGGGTCATCTGCATACTACACAGCAATGTCTCCTAAGCTGAGCGGAGCAGGACACCATCTTATACAAAGCCCCGCAACTGGATAGCCCGCGCCACACGGCTCACCCCGATGATATAGGCCGCCTCCCGCAGAGAGACACCGTGAAGGCGCGACGCCTCCACAACGGCACGCGTGGCGCGGGTCATCACCTTATACAGTTCCAGGTTGACCTGATCCTCGTCCCAGCGGAACTGCTGGATGTTCTGCGTCCACTCAAAGTAGGAGACCACCACGCCCCCGGCATTCACCAGGATGTCGGGAAGGATGATGGCTCCCCTCTCCCGCAGGATAATATCGGCTCGGGGGGTAAGGGGGTGGTTGGCTGCCTCCACGATGATGCGGGCCTTAATGCGGGAGGCGTTGCCCTCGTGAATCACATGCTCAATGGCGGCAGGAATCAGGATGTCGCAGGGGAGTTCCAGGAAGGTCTGGTTATCCACCGCCTCGGCCTCGGGGAAGCCCACGACCGATCCCGTTTGGCGGGCGTGCTCCAGGAGACGGGGGATGTCTAAGCCGCGGGGGTTATAGACGCCCCCCTGTATATCGGCCACTCCTATCACGGTGCATCCTAAGGAGCCGATGAGGCGGGCCACCCACGAGCCGACTTGCCCAAAGCCCTGGATAAGCACCGTGGCCCCTCGCAGATTGGAGGAGGTGAGGCGGGCCCACTCCTCCATGCAGTTGACTAACCCCCGCCCGGGGGCGGCCTCCCGCCCGGCGGAGCCACCCAGTTCCACCGGCTTGCCCGTAACGATGGCGGGGGTATAGCCGTGCAGTTGGCCGTAGGCATCCATCATCCAGGCCATCACCTGGGCGTTGGTGCCCAGGTCGGGGCCGGGGATGTCCCGATGCACCCCCAGGATGTGGTTAATGCTCTGAATGTAGCGGCGGGTGAGACGATTGAGTTCGGCCGTACTCAACTGACTGGGGTCGCAGGCGATGCCCCCCTTGGCCCCGCCGAAGGGCACATCGGCCACGGCCGTTTTCCAGGTCATCAGAGCGGCCAGAGCGCGCACCTCGTCCAGGTCGGCCTGGGGGTGATAACGCACGCCCCCTTTGTAGGGGCCGCGGGCGGCATTGTGCTGGACGCGGTAGCCTACGAACACCTTCACCTGCCCGTTGTCCAGGCGCACCGGCACCTGCACAGTCAGTTCCCGCCAGGGCAAGCGCAGCATGTCACGCAGGCTGCTCTCTAGACGCAGGCGTTCGGCCGCCTGGTCAAAGAACCAGCACACCGCCTCGAAGGAGGATGCATCATCGGGAGGGGGAACGGACACGGCCATTGCGCTACCCTCTGGGCACGCCCCTCATGCCACACTCCATGCGGGAACGCCCCTCATGGGGGGGGATTATGAGGTGCGGAACTTGTAGGTGAGGGGGTTCTCCTCGGCCCGTAAGCGCTCCAGGGCCTCCTGGGCCGCCTCCCGCACGGTTTCATCGGACGACTTCACAAGGGTGAGGAGGGTCTTTTTGGCGAGGGTGCCGCCGATGGCCCCCAAAGCATGAATGGTGGTGAGACGCACCTCTGGGTCGGTGTCTTGGAGGAGGGGGAGCAGGTGCACCACCAGGCTTTCCTCCCCCAGTTCGGCGCACGCCCCGACCGCCTCTTTACGCATGGCGGGGTCGGTGCTGGAAAGTTCCCTGGTGATGATGGCTTTCCATTGGCCGTCGCCGTTGCGTCCCATGGCGTAGACGGCGCTGCGGCGGAGGCGGGACTCGGCACTGTCGTAGGCCTGGCGGATAAGGTCGTGGACAATCATGTCGGGGAAGACGGCCAGGGATTCCAGGGCACGGCAGCGCACCTCCACCTCCTCCCGGGCGTTGCGGAAAGCGGCGACCAGGGCGTCCAGAATGCGCTTGCCTTCGCTGGAGGGAAGTTTATTCTCCGAGGCCATGCTGGCGAAGGTACCCAACCTCTGGGCGACCGCTGCGCGCACCTCGGAGGAGGTGTCGCACTTCAGGAGGTGCAGCAGGGGTGTAATCAGGGAGCGGTCTTCACACTCCCACAGGCCATGCACAGCCTGGGCACGCACCTGGGGGTCGGGGTCCTTCAGGGCTAGACGAAAGAGGGGGGTGAAGTCCATCTCCACCCGCTCTTCGGCCATGTCGGCAAGGCGCTGGAGGATTTGGCGTCGGCGCTCCAGGGGGATGGTGGGCCACACCCGCTGGATGATCTCCATCTCCTCGGGGGCGAGGCCCGACAGGCTGGCCAGCACGGTCTGTTTGAGGGGGCGCGAGGGATCGCTGATGTCCGCCAAGTATCGTTCCAGCGTCATACGTCGTCCTCCCTACTGCTTCGCTGCCACGGTGACGCCGGCACACACGAGGGTAGGCGTCAGAAGCCCGCCACCTACCCAGCGTCGCTCACGGCTGACGGCGATGAGCCGTTGGAACGCATGATACACATTCCCCGACACCATAGTGTTCTTGACCCGTCCGACCACCTCTCCCTTCTCTAAACGGAAGCCCAGGAGCACATTGGCGGAGAAGTCCCCCGCCAGGACGTTGCCCTGGCCAGCCCCTAGTACCCCCTCCACCATTAGCCCCTCGGGGATACTGCCCAGGGCGTCGGCGAGGGGTGTGTCCCCCTCGGCGATGACCACCACGCTGGCACCCGGGGCGGGCAGGGTGCCCACAGAGCGGGAGGCACTGGCGGTGCTCTTGGTGCGGGCCAGGCTGGCCGTCTGCAGGTCAAAGAGGAAGCCCTTCAGAACCCCCCGTTCTATGAGGGGCAGGGGCTGACTGGGGAGGCCCTCGTCGTCGAAGGGTCGGCTTCCCGGTGCGTAAGGGAGGGTGGGGTCATCCACCAGGGTGAAGCGGGCGTCGGCGATAGGTTGACCCACCTTCCCCTCCAGGGGCGAGGCCTTGCGCACCAAGGTGCGTCCGTTCAGACCCGTCAGCAAGGGCATCATCAGCAGGTTGCCCACGGCTTTAGGGGTGAACACCACGGGCACCCCCCCCTGGGGAGCGGGCACCAGGCGTTGGGCGCCCTGCAACTGGGCGTCCAGCGAGGCCACCACCTCCCGGCTGTGGGGGATGGGCCGACAGGAGACCTGGGACTCCCACACGAACACCATGTCGCCGTCCTGAATCCAGGAGCCCTCCAACACCAGGCTGGTGGTGGTGCGGGTGCAGGTGGCGTGGAGGCCATGGGAGTTCAGGATGGTAACGGTGGAGACGGTCTTGCCCACCCGACACTCCCAGAGCACCTGGGGCCAGCGGGCGTAAAGGGCCTCAATGGCCTCTTGTCCCAGGTCGACCAGGGAACGGGGAGGTAGGGACTCCACCGCCGGGTCGTACAGGGGCACCTCGGGGTAAGTTTGGGGGCCGGGGAGGGTGAAGGTGGCTTCTGGTCCCAGGGCCAGAGTCTCCAGGGCCCGCTCTACCAGGCCTTGAGGGTCGTCCTGGCGGTTGGTGGAGGCCAGGCCGATGCGCCCGCCCTTGAGGATGCGCAAGCCCACTGCCCAGGTCTGGCGTTCTTGCACGCTCTTCAGGCGGTTGGCCTCAAAGTGCACGGGGGTATCGTGGCTGGCCACGGCGAACACCTCGGCCTGGTCGGCCACCCGCTGGGCGCGCTGGAGGATGTCTTCCAGGATGCTCATCGTCCCACCACCAAGACATCACGGATGCGGATGTGGGGACTGCCGTTGGAGACGGGGAGGGGGAACTGCCCCCCCTTGCCGCACCCGCCCCCCTCGTTCATCTCCAGGTCGTTGGCGATGCCATCGATGTGGTGCAGAGTGGTGAACAGGTTGCCCGTGAGCATGACGGGGCGCAGGAGTTCCTCCACCCGCCCGTTGCGGATGCGGTAGGCCTCACCCGCCGAGAAGGTGAACTGCTCCATGCTGGTCATGCCCCCATACCAGTTCTTACAGTAGATGCCGTCCTTGATATCGGCCAGCAGGTCGTCCAGGCGGTGGGGGCCAGGTTCAATGAGGGTATTGGTCATACGCACGATGGGGGGGAAGGCGGCGCTGACGGCCCGGGCGTTGCCGGTGGGCTGTTCCCCCATGCGGGCGGCTGTCTCCCGGGAGTGCAGCCGCCCCACCAATACCCCCTCGCGGATAAGGTAGGTCTTCTGGGCGGGGACACCTTCGTCGTCGTAGGCGTAACTGCCCCGCAGGCCGGGGATGGCTGCTCCGTCCACCACATTCAGGATGGGGGAGCCGAACCGCCGCCCCAGAACCATAATCTGCTGGAGGCGGGGGTCTTCGTAGACATGGTCGGCCTCGGAGAGGTGGCCGAAGGCCTCGTGGATGAACACGCCCGCCAAAATGGGGTCCAGGAGGACGGTGTAACGGCCGGGGGTAATCGGGGGGGCAGAGAGCATGCCCACGGCCTTCTGGGCGATGGCGCGCACCTCCTTCTCCAGGCGTTCCACGATGGAGAAATCCCCCAAGGAGCCGACGCTGATGCCCACCTGTTGCACGTCCCCCCCGTTGCGAGCCACCGCCGTGATGCGCAGGGTGATGTCTATGCGCTCCTGCTGGATGTAGGAGCCCTCGCTATTGGCGAACACTACCTTGCGCCAGGTGTCCACATAGGCGATGGTGGAACTCTGGACGCCCGGGACGCTCCACAGCACTGTGTTGTAGTCGTCCAGGAGGCGCTTCTTCTCGGCAAGGGGGATAGGGCGCGGGTCTTTGACAATGCGGGGGGGCACAACCGCTTGGGCGGGGGGCACCGGGGCAAGCATGGTGCGCTCCCGCCCCACCATGCGGGCGTAGGTAACGGCGGTGGCTACCTTCTCTTTGAGGCTGTGCAGGTCTTGGAAGGAGACAAAGCCCCACCCCCCCGCCACCGCAGCCCGCACGCACCCCATCAGGCCTTGGTTGCGGCCAACCTCCTCCAACTCCCGACTGCGGAAGAGGAGGTGGGAGGAGTCGGTCTGCTCCAGGCGCACCTCTACATAATCGGCCCCGTGCTGGCGCAGGGCCTCGGTGAGGAGATCGCGTAGATGGCCGTCGGTGCTCATAGCATCCCTTTGCAGGTGCTGGTGGGACCACGGGGCGAGGGGTGTTTCCCCGTCTGATACTATACCCTAAGGGAAAGGTCTGGGGAAGGCAAGCCCCCCAATGGCACACCGCCAAGCCGTCGCCCCATCTGCCGACGCCACCGCCCGGGCGGGGGAGGTGCTCCGACGTCTGCAGGATGCCTATGGGCCAGTGGCCTGGCAGCCCCGCATGGCCCCCCTGGACGAGTTGGTCTTTACTATCTTGACCCAGCACACCTCGGATGTCAATGCGGGGAAGGCTTTTCGGCAGTTGCGGGAGCGCTTCCCCCGCTGGGAGGATCTGCTGGAGGCCCCCCTGGACGCCATTGAGGAGGCCATCCGCGTGGCGGGATTGGGACGGCAGAAAGCGCTCCGCATCCAGGAGGCGTTGCGGGGCATTATGGGGCGGCGGGGGCTGTTGGAGTTAGATTTCCTGCGGGACATGCCGTTGGAGGAGGCGAAGGCCTGGCTGAGGGCGTTACCGGGGGTGGGGCCCAAGACCGCCGCCATTGTGCTGTGCTTCGCATTGGGCCGCCCGGCTATGCCGGTGGACACGCATGTGCATCGGGTGGCGCGGCGGTTGGGGCTTCTGCATCCGAAGGATAACGCCGAGAAGGCCCACGCCCTTTTGGAGGGGATGGTGGCCCCGGAGCAGGTGTATCCCTTCCATGTGTACCTGATTACCCACGGGCGGAGGGTGTGCAAGGCCCAGCGCCCCCGCTGTGGGGAGTGTGTGCTGCGGGATATGTGTCCCTCGCGGCGGGTGTAAAAAAAGCGGGGGCGGCGCCTGGCCGCCCCCGCTAGGGTGTGCCCTGGGGGTTAGTATTCCATGTGGGGTGGTGGGGTGGGCGTGGTCTCCTTCTTCTCGGGGATGTCGGTAACCAGGGACTCGGTGGTGAGGATCATGGCGGCCACGCTGGCGGCGTTCTCCAGGGCGGAGCGGGTGACCTTGGCGGGGTCGATGATGCCCCGATCAAAGAGGCGGCAGAACTCGCCCTTCTCGGCGTCGTAGCCCCAGTCCCAGGTGGTGGCCTTGCGGACCTCCTCCAGCACCACAGCCCCTTCGGCCCCGCTGTTCTCGGCGATGACCTTCAGGGGCTCCTCCAGGGCCTTGGCGACGATTTGCACGCCGGTGCGCTCGTCGCCCTCCAGTTTCTTGAGGAGGGGCTCCAGGGCTTTGCTGGCGCGCACGAGGGCGACACCCCCACCGGGGACGATCCCCTCCTCCACGGCCGAGCGGGTGGCGGAGAGGGCGTCCTCCACGCGGTTCTTCTTCTCCTTCAGTTCCACCTCCGTGGCGGCCCCCACCTTGATGATGGCCACCCCACCGGCCAGTTTGGCCAGGCGCTCCTGCAGTTTCTCCCGGTCAAAGTCGGAGGTGGTCTCCTCAATCTGCTTCTTGATCTGCTTGATGCGGGCCTGAATGTCGGACTCCTTGCCGCGGCCTTCCACGATGGTGGTCTCGTCCTTGTTGGCCACCACCCGGCGGGCACGCCCGAGGTCGTGCACCGTGACGCTGTCCAGTTTGCGGCCGGCCTCCTCGGAGATGACCCGCCCGCCGGTGAGGATAGCGATGTCCTCTAGCATGGCCTTGCGGCGGTCACCGAAGCCGGGGGCCTTCACCGCCAGGGCGTTGATGGTGCCCCGCAGTTTGTTGACCACCAAAGTGGCTAGGGCCTCGCCCTCCACATCCTCGGCGATGACCACGATGTTCTTGCTCACCTGGAGGATGCGCTCCAGTGCGGGGAGGATGTCGTTGATGGCGGAGATCTTCTTATCGGTGATGAGGATGTAGGGGTCCTCGACCACGGCCTCCATGCGCTCGGGGTTGGTGATGAAGTAGGGGGAGATGTAGCCGCGATCGAACTGCATCCCCTCCACATACTCCACCTCATACTTGATGCCCTTGGACTCCTCTACGGTGATGACGCCGTCCTTGCCCACCTTCTCCATCACTTCGGCGATGAGTTTGCCAATCTCCTCCTCGTGGGCGGAGAGGGAGGCCACCTGGGTGATTTGCTCCTTGCCCTCCACGGGCTTGGCCATGCGCTTCAGTTCGTTGCGGATGGCGTCGACGGCTTGCTCAATGCCCCGTTTGATGGCCATGGGGTTCGCGCCGGCGGCGATATTCTTGAAGCCCTCGTGCATGATGGCCTGGGCCAGGACGATGGAGGTGGTGGTGCCGTCGCCGGCCACATCGTTGGTCTTACTGGCGGCCTCCTTGATGAGTTGGGCCCCCATGTTCTCGAAGGGGTCTTTGAGCTCAATCTCTTTGGCGATCGTTACGCCGTCGGAGCAGACCTGGGGGGGGCCAAACTTCTTATCCAGCACCACATTGCGCCCCTTGGGGCCCAGGGTGACGCGGACGGCCTGGGCCAGGGTGTCGGCCCCCGTCTTCAGGCGCTTGCGGGCCTCCTCGGCGAATACCAACTGTTTGGGCATACCTCTCCTCCCTTACTTTTTGATTTTGGCGAGGATGTCGGATTCGCGGATGATGAGGTACTCTACGCCGTCCTCTTTGAACTCGGTGCCGGCGTATTTAGCGAAGAGGACGCGGTCGCCCACTGCAAGTTCCATGGGGATGCGCTTGCCATCGTCGGTGAGGCGCCCGGGGCCAACGGCCACCACTTCGCCCTCTTGGGGCTTCTCTTTGGCGGTTTCGGGAAGGACAATCCCACTTTTGGTCATCTCTTCCCGCTCAATGGGGCGCACCACCACGCGGTCGCCGAGAGGTTGGAACTGCCGTGGCATACACCCTCCTTACACCCGTTTTAGCACTCGGCACCGCCGAGTGCTAAATTCTGATTTTTATGCTACCTAGGGGGAGGGGCGTTGTCAAGGGGGTGCCGATGGCGTTGACACCTGGGGGGATGACGACCTAGGATAGGGAGTGAGCCGAGGTAGCTCAGTGGTAGAGCAGCGGACTGAAAATCCGCGTGTCGTCGGTTCGACTCCGACCCTCGGCACCACGGCGTGCGCCCTGCTATCCTTCCGCTTTGTTCCGTCGTCTTGACGTTGTAGTCCCTCTTGGTTACCCTACCCCCTAGCACGGAGGCCCCATGAGCAGTGCGCTGTCCTGGGCCATGCGGGGAGGGTTGGCTCTCCTGCTGGTGATGCCCCTGGTGGTTACCTTCCAGACCATCTTTCCCTATGTGGTGGGCAAGTCCCTCTACGCCCGGGGGCTGATAGAAATCCTGGTTGCCTTATGGCTGGTGCTGGTGATATGGGACCGCTCCTACTTGCCCCAGCGCTCGTGGGTGCTGTTCGCTTTCTACGGGTATGTGCTTGTGGCGCTGATAGCGGGTGCCTTGGGGGTCAACTGGATGCGGAGCCTCTGGTCCACCTACGAGCGCATGACGGGGGTGTGGGATTTGATGCATTGGTTCCTGTTGGTGGTGGTGGCGTCGGCGGTGTTGCGCACGCCCCAGCAGTGGCGCTGGCTGTTGAACATCAACTTGGGGGTGGGGTTGGTGTTGGCAGTAGTGGCCCTGGGGCAGACTGTGGGGGTGCGCCTGCTCCCTACGGTGCTCCCGCGGTGCGATGTGGATGCCACTTTGGGCAACCCTTCCTATCTCGGGGCGGTGATGAGTGTGATGGTGCTGGTGGCGGTGGGAATGCTCGCTCAATCTTTCGCCCCAACGACGGAGGACGGTACCGCTCCCCCACCCAGTCCTTCTCCGCGCCGGAGGCGTGCACACAGGCCTCCCCAGGGGGCTTCGGCCC
Source organism: Dehalococcoidia bacterium (assembly GCA_025060295.1). Taxonomy (NCBI): domain Bacteria; kingdom Bacillati; phylum Chloroflexota; class Dehalococcoidia; species Dehalococcoidia bacterium. The sequence continues at coordinate 38,419 of JANXCH010000002.1, forward strand.
AGCAGCGATGGGGGGTGCTGGCCTTACGCCTGTTCTGGGGTGTAACAGCGGTGTTGTGTCTTCTGACGTTGTATCAGACGGGGACACGGGGGGGCATGTTGGGGTTGGTGGCCGGAGCGGTGGCGATGCCTTTGGGGGTGCTGTTGTTGGGGAACCGCAAGGCGCTGAAGCCGTTGGCCGTTGGGGGCGGTGCCCTGATCCTTGGGGTGATGGCCCTGTTCGCCCTGGATCGCAGTGTGGGCCTACCCTGGGCGCTCCGGTGTCGGGAGGCGACGGTGGGTGCCCGCGCCGCTGGGCTAGCGGAAGGGGTCCGCACTGGGGGGGCGATGGCCAACGCCAGCCTGGCCACGCGGGTGCTGTCGGCGGGGTATGTGCTCCAGGCGGTGCGGGAGCGTCCCTTGCTGGGGTGGGGGCCGGAGAACTACATCGTTCCCTTTACCCGTTTCGTGGAGCCCCGCTTCTTCCAGTACGGTGCGGAGGTCTTTGACCAGGCCCACAATAAGGTGCTGGAGGAACTGGCGACGAAGGGGATCGTGGGGCTGCTCTCTTACTTGGCCCTTTGGGGTGCGCTGGTGTGGGCGGTGGTGCGGCGGCGGCGTCCTCCACGGGAGGAGGTGCTAGCCTATGCTATCCTGGGGGCGTTAGCGGGGTACTTTGTGCAGAACCTGTTCCTCTTTGACACGCCGGGGATGATGCTCCAATGGGCCATCCTGGTAGGGTGGGTGGTGGCCCAGGAGCGCCCCCCTGCAGACACAGCAAGGCCCGCAGATGATACACCAAAGCCCCTTCTCTCCTCACCCCTTTTGCGGGGGGGTGTGGCAGTCCTCGTGGGCGGCGCTCTGGTCTTCTCCCTCATCTTTTTGAACTATCGGGTGTTTGACAGCGCTCGCTATGTGGTGCGGGCTGTGGCCGAGCCCCGTCCCATAGGGGAGCGCCTCGCTTTGGCCGAGAGGGGGGTTGAGACTTTTCCGCCTTTGGCCAACCTGGGGCGCGCCCTTGTCTTCGAGGCGTTTCTCTCCGAGTGGCCTCGCCTGCCCCCCGAGGAGCGCATGCGCGTCTTCACTTTCATTGTGACCCAGGGCGATCAGGCGCTCCAGGAGGATCCCCGGGATTTCCGTATCTTGGCCGACCTCGTGTACCTGTTGCAGATGACGGCGGGGGCGCCCGAGCAGGTGCAGCAGGTGGAGCCCCTTTTGCAACGGCTGCGCCACCTGGGGCCAGGGAGGCTGGAAACCCACCAACTCCTGGCCAACCAGGAGCTGCTGAAGGGCAACTACGAGGAGGCGTTGAAGATCGTGGATGCCTTTGTCGCACAGGCTCCTACTACGGCCAACCGCTTTGCGAGCATCCGCCGCGCAGCCGAGGAGGGGCTGAACAATCGCCAGGCGCAATGAGGGGTTAGGCGTCGGGCAGAAGTCGGCCCCCCTCGAGGCGAAAACGGGTGCACCCCGCAGGCAAGTCCTCCTCCCGCTGGGTGGAGGTGAGCACCACCTGCTCTGCCCCCTGCACCGCCTCCAGCAGGAGGCGACGCCGATGGACATCCAGTTCCGACAGGGCGTCGTCTAGGAGCAGGATGGGGGTCTCGTGCAAGGTGTGCTCCAGAAAGCGGGCCTCGGCCAGGCGCAGGGCAAGGGCCAGAGATCGGGCCTGCCCCCGCGAGGCGAAGGACGCCTCCCGCCCCTGCAGGCGCAAAAGAATGTCGTCCCGATGGGGGCCGACGAGGGTCTGGCCCAGTGCCCGTTCCCGTGGATGGAGGGCCTCCATCTGGCGGGCCAGGGTGGAGGCGATGGTCTCGGGCGCAAGAGGGACAAGGCCCTCCCCCGCCCACCGGTAGGACACCTCCACCCGCTCCATCCCCGCCAAGCCGCTGTAGGCGGCGGCGATGAGGGGGGCTAACCTTTGCAGGGCCGAGAGGCGTTGGGCCGTGATGCGCCCCCCTTCGGTGCACACCTCTTTGTCCCAGTAGGCCGTCTGGTCAGGGTCGGCTCCGGCCTTCAGCAGGCGATTGCGATGGGCCAGCAGGCGCTGGTAGCGCTGAAGGGCCAGCAGATACCGCCGGTCGGTCAGGGAGAGGAGGATATCCAGCCAACGCCGGCGCAGGGCGGGGGGGCCGAGTACCATATCTATATCGTCGGCCTGGAACAAAACCATGGGCGCTTGTCCCACTGCTTGACTAGCCGGACACACCACCCCATTGAGGCGCACCTGCTTCTGGAAGGGGCGGGCTGTCCCGCGGAGCCCTTCCCCCGACGGGCGCAGGAGCAGGTCCACCCGCATCGTGAGGCGTCCCCCATTGCGCCGTTGGAATGTCCCCTCCACATAGCCCCAGCCGTCCTCCTCCGCTGCCCAGAAAGAGAGCAGGTCTTGGTCGTGGGGGGTGCGGGGGGACTTGGTCAAGGCGAGCAGATACACGGTTTCTAAGAGGTTGGTTTTACCCTGGGCGTTCGCCCCCCAGATCAGGGTGAGGCCACGGGGGAAATCCACCTCCAGGGAGCGGTAGGTGCGGATGTTGCGCACCGAGAGGTGAATGAGACGCACCTTTTCCCCTTCTCCGCCCGATGACCCGTCGCTCCCTTTTATCGTAGCAGGCGTGGCGGAAGGCGGGGGGCTCCGCTTGTACGGCGCGGGGGTGTTTAAACGCAGGGCAAAGTTAAAACTGGAATTTTTTGTCTTCCGTCTAGACAAGTGCTAACCGAATGGATAGCATAATGGGATGTTGACATAAGGGGATGGGGATGCCCCTGGCCCAGGTGTGGGAAGCGGTTGTCCACTTGGTCGCCCCGGCCCGGTGCGTGGGGTGTGGGAGGGGAGGCCCTCTGCTCTGTCCCCTCTGCCTGGAGGCCAGCACGCCACTGAAGGAGCCCTTCTGCATCCGATGTGCCCAGCCCTTGCGGAGTCTATGGCAACGAATGTGTGGCATGTGCGGGCATCTGCAAGCTCTGGATGGTGTGCGTGCCCCTTATGTTCTGGAGGGGCCGATCCGCCGGGCGGTGCACGCCTTCAAGTATCGGGGGATATGGAGTCTAGGGGATGTGCTGGGGGAATTTCTCCTCCCCACAGCCCAGAGCATGCCCGTGCTTCCCCACGTGGTGGTGCCGGTGCCCCTGCATGCCCGTCGGCTCAAGGAGCGGGGGTATAATCAGGCCCTGCTTCTGGCACGGGTGGTGGCGCAAGGCTTGGGCATTCCCCTGGAGGAGGGGATGCTGGTGCGTCGGCGGGCCAGTGTGCCCCTGGCGCAGTTGGCCTCGGCACGGTTGCGTCGGGAGGCGGTGCGGGACGCCTTCGCCTGTACCCGGCAGGGCTTGGGGGGAGTGGCAGTGCTCCTGGTGGACGATGTGTGCACCAGTGGGGCGACGCTGGATGCCTGCGCCTCGGTTCTGAAGGGGGCTGGGGCAGGCCCCGTGTGGGGGCTCACCCTGGCGCGGGAGCCTCTGTAGCAGGGGGCGACGATGAGGAGGGAGCACCCTGGGTTTGTGGAAACCCTTGCTCAGATGACTTTGCTGTGCCTTTTTGTGGCGGTGCTGACGGGGGCCGTGGTGGTGGTTATCAAGGCGAACAGGCCGTCGGGGGTGGAGGTGCTCCTCCCCACGCCGACACCCCAGCCCACCCTGCAGGTGCACATAGCGGGTGCGGTGGCCAAGCCGGGGCGCTACATCCTCCCCCTGGGCGCACGGGTGGGGGACGCTTTGACCGCCGCCGGCGGCCCCTTGGAGGGGGCCGACCTGGAGCAGGTGAACCTGGCCCGTCCCCTATCCGACGGGGAGAAGGTAACCGTTCCCCTTGCAGGGCAAAAAGAGGGCGTCCTGGCACGGGAATCCCTGACCATGATGGAGAGGAATGCTCTGCTGGACCTGAATACGGCCGATGCCAGCGCCCTGGAGGCCCTGCCCGGCATCGGGCCGGTGCTGGCGCAGCGCATCGTGGAGTATCGGATGCGCTATGGCCCCTTCGCCCAGGTGGAGGACTTGCTGAAGGTGCAGGGTATCGGCCCCAAAATTCTGGAGCGCATTCGCCCCCTGGTTACGGTGAGGTGAGGTGTGGGGAGATGGGTGTGGGCGGGGGCGTGGGGTGCGGTGGGGTGGACGGCTGGGCTGGTGCTGGGGGGCATGGCCGCGGTGCCCTGGACAGCCTCCCTGTTGGTAGCGGGCAGTGGGCTGGTCCTGGGCATGCTCCTGGTGGTGGTGGGGCGTCCCCTTGCCCCGGCCATAGTGCTGACCCTAGGGGGCCTGGGCCTGCTGCGGGTGAGCCTCTCCCCTGCGCTTCACCCTCTCCCCGTCTTGCGAGAGGAGTGCCCCGTTGACCTGGTGGTCAGCGCCCATGCCCCCGAGCAGATCGGCGGGCTGTGGCGCTTTCGGGCAACAGTGCACTCCACGCAAGGGTGTCCTCTGAAAACGGGGCAGAAGGTGCTGGTGTATCTGCCTGGTCCTCCACAGGGGCAGAAGGGGCGCTGGCCTCCTCTCCAGCGGGGCGACCTCCTGCGGGTGGTGGGGCGGGTGGGGCCTCTCCCGGAGGGAGGGGCAGGCCGAGCTTTGGCCCAACAGGGCCTTGTGGGGGTGCTCCGCGCTAGGGAGGCTCATCTGCTGAAGGCGGGGGGAAAGGGTCTCCTGGGAGCGGTAGACCGGGTGCGGTGGCATCTGGCATTAGCCCTGCGCCGCGCCCTGCCCCAGCCCGAGGCGGGGCTGGCCCAGGCGCTCCTGTTGGGCCTGCGGGGCGACCTCCTCCCTGAGGAGTGGGAGGCCTTCCGCCAGGCTGGCACAGCCCATCTGCTGGCGGTGTCGGGCCTCCATGTGGCCCTGGTGCTGGGCGTCCTGGAGGCTATAACGGCAGTGGTCTGGGGGCGACGCCCGTGGACGCTGGTGGTTCCTGTGGCGGGGATGTGGGGATATGCCCTGCTCGCAGGCATGGGACCGCCGGTGGTCAGGGCGTCTCTGATGGGGAGTATGGCCCTGGGTGCGCGTGCCCTGGGGCGTCCCTATGCGCCGGTGGCGGCGCTGGCGGTTACTGTGGGGGTGATGGCGGGCCTCTCCCCGAGCCTTTTAGGACAGCCCTCCTTTCAGTTGAGTGTAGCGGGAATGGCGGGGTTGGTGGCTCTGGGGCCACGCATCCACGCCCTCCTGCACCACGCCATCGGCCGGTGGGAGACAGGCAGGCCCTGGTTATCCGCCCTGGTGGGGAGCACGGCGGTCTCCCTGGGGGCGTCTTTGGGGGCGGTGCCGTTGGCAGCCCTGACTTTTGAGCATCTGCCCACCCTCGGGGTGGTGGCGACCCTGGTCTCCCTTCCTCTGCTGTTGCCCTCCCTGGTCTTGAGCGGGGCAACGGCACTGACGGGTTTGGCGTGGGAGCCTCTGGGGGTCGGCGTTGGGTGGGTGGCGTGGCTCATGGTGGCGGGACTGCGCCTGCCTAGCGCCCTGCTCGGGGATATGGCCTGGGCTTCGGTGCAGGTAACGGATGTGGGGGTGTGGGTGTGGGGGTTCTATGGGGTGCTGGTGGTGGTGTGGGCGTGGCCTTTCCTGCGGGAGGCGGTGCCCCAATGGGTGGGAGGACGCCCCTTGGCTTTCCGCTGGGCTTTTCCCCTGCTGACAGGGGCGACGGCGTTGGTGTGGGCCGTCGCCTTCCAATGGCCTCCCCCGCGGCTGACGCTTGAGGCCTTTCCCGATGGCTCCTGGATGCTCATCGGCCCCCGGGGGCAGGCAGTGGTCAGCCTTGGGGGGCCTGATCCCCGCCCCATTCTGCGGGCGTTGGGGAGGGGTCTGCCCTTTTGGGAGAGGCGCATCGTCCTACTTATAGTGGCCACACCCCAGGCGGCCGAGGCAGGACGGGAAATTCTTCGCCGGTATAGCGCAGAAGCCATCATGGTGACCCCTTCCGTGCAGGGGCTGACCTCTGCCGTCCCGCTTCAGAAGGGCCTCTCGGCTGACCTGGGAGGGGGGCTGTGGCTGACGGTGGAGCAGGGCGAGCCGCGGCCCTCCGTGCGTGTGCTATGGGGAAACATCGCTTGGCTTCTGCACGGCTCCTTCAAGACGCACGAGGCGGAGGGGGCGACGCTGGCCCTTCGGCGGGAGTGGGGGGTGCAGGGGCCGTATCTGGTGGTTACAGGTGTCGGACAGGAGTGGAAAGCGCCCCCAGGGGGGACGGTGCGCCTCACCGCCGAGCAGGGGCGCATGTGGGTGGAGGTGCGTTCGGGAGTTCCCTGAGGGGCGGATGTCAGGATAGGATAGAATAAGTCATTCCAGGATGTACCAGGCAAGGGGAACCGCTCTATGCCCAGACGCATTGACGGACGCGCCCCTGATGAATTACGCCCTGTGCGGATTATCCCTGGCTATCTCCTGTATGCGGAAGGCTCTGCTCTGATAGAGACGGGCAACACCCGTGTGCTGTGCGCCGTGTCGGTGGAGGAGCGGGTGCCCCCCTTTCTGAAAGGCACGGGTCGAGGGTGGGTAACGGCCGAGTATGGGATGCTGCCCCGCTCCACCCTGACGCGCACGCCCCGGGAGGCGCAAGGGAGGGAGCGGGGGCGCACCTACGAGATCCAGCGCCTCATCGGGCGGGCTCTGCGGGCTGCCGTGGACCTGGAGGCCCTGGGAGAGCGGACTTTCATTGTGGACTGCGATGTGCTCCAGGCCGACGGGGGAACACGCACCGCCGCCATCACGGGGGGCTATGTGGCCCTTTACCAGGCTTTCCTGAACCTCCTGAAGCGGGATGTGCTCAAGACCCTGCCCATCCGCTCAGCGGTGGCGGCGGTGAGTGTGGGCTTGGTGGACGGGGAGATGCTGTTGGACTTGTGCTACGAGGAGGACTTCCGCGCCCAGGTGGATTGCACGGTGGTGATGAACGAAAGGGGGGAACTGGTGGAGGTGCACTGCGCCACAGAGGGGGCGCCTTTTGCCCCTGCTACTTTACAGGGGCTGCTGGCCCTGGGGGAGCAGGGGGTGCACAGGCTGTTGACCCTGCAAGGGCGGGTTATCCAGACGCTGCAGTAAGGGCAGATTTGGCCACCGCCACCACCTGGGCGAAGGCGGAGGGGTTGCGCACGGCCATATCGGCCAGCACCTTGCGGTTGAGGCGCACACCCGCCTTACGCAGGCCGTTGATGAGGCGGTTGTAGGGGAGGCCCAGGGCGCGGGAGGCGGCGGCGATGCGCAGAATCCACAGACGGCGCATATCGCCTTTGCGGTCCCGGCGGTGCTGGTAGGCGTAGTCCCAGGCGTGGATCAGGGACTCGTGCGCCCGCTTGTAGTGGCGGTGGCGGACGGAGTAGTGGCCCTTGGTTTGCGCCAGGACTTTCTTATGGCGACGGCGTTTGACGACACCCCTTTTCACACGGCTCATAGGCGCGGCTCCTTGCTAAGCGTAGGGCAGGAGGGCGTGGATGCGCCGGGCATCGGCGGAGGAGACGGGGAGTTTCTGGTGATAGGTGCGCTTGGCACGGGGGGACTTGTTGCGGCGCAGGTGGTTGGCCAACTGTTTGCGCCGCAGGAGTTTGCCCGACGCCGTGACCCAGAAGCGTTTGGCGGTGGCGCGGTGGGTCTTGAGTTTGGCTCTAGGTGCCTTCTTGGGCATGGGCCATCTCCTTTGTGGGTGGGCGGGGAGGGCGGGCCTCCCGTTTGGGGAGGGGGGCCAGCACCAGGGTGAGGAAGCGCCCCTCCAGGGCGGGGGGGGTCTCAATTTTGGCCAAGTCTTTCACCTGCTCCACTACCGTCTTCAAGAGGGTCAGCCCCTGTTCGGGGCGTCCCAGTTCCCGCCCCCGGAACATCACCGTCAGTTTCACCTTATCCCCCTCCTCCAGGAACTCCCGCACGCGACGCAGTTTGGCCTGGAGGTCGTGCTCGGCGATGCGGGGGCGCAGGCGGATTTCGCTGATGTCAATCTCTTTCTGGGCCTTACGGGCCTCCCGCTCCCGTTTGGCCTGCTGGTAGCGGAATTTGCCGTAGTCCATCAGGCGGCAGACGGGGGGGACAGCCTGGGGGGCCACCTCCACCAGGTCCAGACCCCGCTCCCGCGCCAGATCCAGAGCCTGGCGGATGGGCATGATGCCCAACTGCTCGCCCGTTTCGCTGATGACCCGCACCTCGCGGACGCGGATTTGCTCGTTGACCCGGTGCTCCCTAGCGATACTGGTATCCTCCCTGCTGGAACTGGAACCTAGTGTAGCATAGCGACGGGGCGTCGTAAAGGGCTCCCGTGCATTGCGGAGGAGCATCCTGCTTGACAGTCCTCTCTCTGCATGCTATGTATGCTATCGTCCCAGTTTGCTAAGGATCCTACTGCTCCGATGGGGATGGAGGTGGCACGATGCGTACTCTGACCCTGGGTGTGCTGCTGGTTGCTGTGTGCATTTTAGTCTCGTGCCGGGGTGCGGCTCCGGCTCCCACGCCAACACCCCCTGCGGCCCCGCGCCCGACGCCCACGCCCCAGGTGGCCGCGCTTCCGACCCCTACGGCGACGCCCACGCCCCGCCCCATCATCGCCCCCCCGACACCCACACCCATCGGGGCTGTGCCGACGCCCACGCCTACACCCGTTCCCGCCGAGCGGCCGCGGCGCGGGGGCATCTTGAACTGGGTGGACTACGCCGACCCGGCTCGCCTGGATGTGCACGGGGAGTCGCCCCTATCGGTTCAGCAAGTTGTGGCCGGCATTCACAGCGGTCTTATCCAGTATGACCCGCGCGACCCCTTCAAGATCGTGCCTGACCTGGCCGAGCGGTGGGAGGTCTCCCGCGATGGGGTAGAATACACCTTCTTCCTGCGCCGGGGGGTCCAATGGCACGACGGCCGGCCCTTCACGGCGGCGGATGTGAAGATGAGCCTGGACCGCGTAGTGGGGAAACTGGATCCCAACTTCCGCAGTCCCCGCTGTGGAGCCATGCTGACCCCCCTGGTAGAAGAGACTTCCATTGTGGATGATTACACCGTCAAGGTGCGCCTGAAGTTCCCCACCCTGGTGTTTATTCCGTCGGTGGCCTCGGCCTGGTGTCGGATTTTGCCCAAGCACATCCTGGAGCGGGATGGCAACTTCCTAGAGCCGAAGAGCCAAATTGGTACGGGCCCCTTCAAGTTCAAGCGCTATGAGCGGAGCATTGTGGTGGAGTGGGAGCGCAACGATAACTACTACGATCGGGAGCTCCCCTATTTGGATGGGGTGCGGCAGTACATTTTGGTCGGCCTGCCGACCCAAGTGGCGGCCATCAAGACGGGGCGGGTGCATCTGGCGCCCAGCACATGGCCCGGCTTCACCAAGAGCCAGGCCCAGGAAATTCGGCGGGTGCGGGGGGCGGATGTGGAGATGTGGCAGTGGCCCATTAACACCATCGCCGCTGTGCAGGTCAACGCGCGCAAGGCCCCCTTTGACAACCGCGACCTGCGGCGCGCGGTGTTCCTGGCTGTAGACCGCCAGGCCATCGTGGAGAAGGTGTGGGAGGGGTCGGGAGTGCCCTGCGCCATCCTGCCTCCCAACCTCTACGGCGAGTATGCGCTACCACTGGAGGAGGTCCTCCAGTCGCCCGGGTGCCGCCAACCCAAGGATGCAGATATCGCCGAGGCGCGGCGATTGGTGGCCAAGCACTATCCCCAGGGCCTGGATATCGAGGTGGCGGTGCGCCAGGTGGGGGATTACTTGGACCGGGTGCAACTGGTGGTGCCCCAACTGGCCGCCATCGGCATCCGGGGCACCATTCGGGTTTTTGAAAGTGCCGCGGGCTTCGCCTACTTCGGCCGGGGCGAGCATACCCTCATCGGTGCCCAGGATACGGCTATGGTCCTCGCCGAGCCCTACAGTGTCTACGCTGCCCAGTTCAGTGTTGGCGGAGGGCAGAACTTCTCGGGCTGGAGGGACGATACGGTGGAGCGGCTTATCGGGGAGGCTCTACGGGAGTTGGACCCCAAGAAGCGGGTGGCCATTTTCCACGAACTGCAACGCTACCTGTTGAACCAGGACGCGCCCCACGCCATTGTGGGGTGGCTGGAGGGGTGGTTCGTGCGCGACCGGCGGGTGCGGGGTTACAAGCCTGCTCCCACCGTGTATGACAACAACACTTTCATGACGGTGTGGCTGGCGGAGTAGCCTGTGCAGGCGTATATCCTCCGGCGCCTCTTGCTGTTCATCCCCTCTTTGGTGGGGGTCACGGTGGTGGTGTTCGCCCTGGTGCGCCTTTTGCCCGGGGACATCGCCACCATCCTAGTGTACCAAGCGGGGGGGCAGTTCGACCGCCCCGCCGAGGAGATGGTGCAGCAGGTGCGGCGGGAACTGGGGCTGGATAGGCCCCTGGTGGTGCAATACGGGCTGTGGGTGTGGGACCTGCTGCGGGGGGACTTCGGCTACTCCTATTGGGAGAAGCGCCCCGTGTGGGACATCATCGTCGAGCGGTTCCCCCGTAGTATGGAACTGACGGTGTTGACTATAGCCCTGGCGATGGTGTGGGCTATCCCTTTGGGGGTGATCGCCGCCGCCAAACGGGACACCTGGATAGACCATGTGGCCCGTCTTGTGACCATCAGCGGGTTGAGCCTGCCCATCTTCTTCATCGGTGTGCTGATTTTGTATGTTTTGGTGCGGGTGTTTCGGTGGATGCCCCCGTTGGAATTCGTCCCTTTGTGGGAGAGGCCGGCCGAAAACTTGATGCACCTGATCTGGCCTGCCCTTGCCCAGGCGTACTACATTAGTGCCCCTGTTACCCGCTTGACCCGCTCCCAGATGCTGGAGGTGATTCGGGAGGACTTTATCCGCACGGCGCGGGCGAAGGGGTTGCGGGAGGTGGTTATCCTCTATCGCCATGCGTTGCGCAACGCCTTGTTGCCGGTGGTTACCTTTTTGGGGTGGTGGGTAGGGCGGGCGATGGGGGGCATCGTGGTGGTGGAGACCATCTTTGCGGTGCCTGGGATGGGGATGGGGCTCATTGAGGCGGTGGCCCACCGGGATTATCCGGCTGTGCAGGCCTACATGCTGGTGCTGACGGTGGTGTTCCTGGTGGTCAATCTGCTGGTAGACCTTCTGTATGCGTGGCTAGACCCGCGCATCCGCTATACCTAGAGGGACGGGGATGGACCGGCCGCGATCCGTTGCCTCGGCCGTTTCGGGGCCTTTGCGGGGGCGCCCGTCTGTGGTGAAGGGGATAGCCCGTTTCCTGCGTCAGAAGCCTGTGGGGGCAGTGGGGGCTGTGCTGGTGCTCCTGCTGGTGGTTACGGCCGTGTTTGCCCCCCTGGTGGCACCCCACGCTCCGAAAGAGACCGCTTTCCCCGCTTACCTTGCCCCCCAGCGGGACTTTTGGATGGGCACCGATAATCTGGGGCGGGATGTGCTGAGCCGTGTGCTCTGGGGGGCGCGTTTGTCCTTGTATGTGGGGTTGGTATCCGTGTTGGTGGGGGTCACGGTGGGTGCCCTATGGGGGGTCATTACGGCCTACTTTGGGGGTGCAATTGATGCGGTGAGCCAACGGGTGGTGGATAGCCTGATGGCCTTTCCGCCTATCCTGCTGGCCTTGGGCCTGATGGCTATCCTGGGCCAGTCGGTGAACAATGTGATCATCGCCCTGGTGGTGTTGCTGGCTCCGACGGCGGCCCGCACGGTGCGCGCTTCGGCCCTGAGTGTGATGGCCATGCCCTATATTGAGGCGGCTCGGGCGATGGGGTGTTCGCCGTGGCGGATTATCTTCCGCCACGTGGTGCCCAATGTGACCGCCCCTTATCTTATCCTGGTGAGCGTCAACATCGGCTACGCCATCGTGGTGGAGGCGTCCCTCAGTTTTCTGGGTGTCGGCGTGCCCCCGGACGAACCCTCTTGGGGGGGTATGGTCACGGCGGGGGCAAAGGTGCTGGAGCGGGCCCCGTGGATCGCCCTCTTCCCTGGGGCTGCTATCAGCCTGACGGTGTTTGGTTTCAACCTGTTCGGGGATGCGGTGCGGGACTATTTTGACCCGCGCCTACGCGGAGCATAAAGGCGCACTCCTACACCCAGGCCGTGCCGGTCGGTAGGGGATCTCTTCGCCCCATTGAGGGGACATCCCCCAACCTTTTGCGCCTCGGTGCGTTATTTTAGAGTGCCAGGAGGGGTTCCTTTCCAAGTGAGCAAGTATGCACAGGTGGTGTGCCCCATGGGCAGGCACTGCTCCTGGATCGGCTCCACCCCCAGGGCGGATGCGATAAGGCCCCGGTCTAGGGCGCAGACGGCGGGATGCCCGCGGGCGACGGCGCGGAAAGGGCAGTTGGCCAGACGGATGCGCACACCGTTGGGGAGGGGTTCCATGTGGGGGGCGAAATGGTAGGCTTGCAGGAGACGATGCAAGGCGCGCAGGCGGTCCAACATGGGAGCATCCGGGGGCAGGGGTTGGAGGAAGGATCCCAGCAGGCGTTGGGCGATGCGCGCCAAGGCGGCCTCCAGGAGCGGAGAGGTATGGGTATTGGCTTGCAGCTCCTCCACCAACCAGGCCAGCAGATCCGGGTAGGCCTTGGGGAGGGCCTCCTGGCCCCGCTCGGTGAGGTAATAACGGTGTTCAGGACGCCCGGTCTTTTGCCTCCCCAGGCGATAGGCCACCAGCCCGTCCCGTTGCAGGATGTCCAGGTGGCGGCGGACTGTGGGGGGCGTCAGCCCGAGACCGCGGGCCAAGTCATCCACGCTGGCGTGACCCCAATACTGGAGGAGTTCCAGGAGGCGCTGGCGGGTGTCTTCCATACAGCCCTGCGGGCGCGGCTGGCAAGGCCAGTATAGCGCCCCCGGGGACGGGTGTCAATAAGAGGGGCTAACAAGGGTTTTTATGAAAAAAGCGTGAAAATGCTTGACAAACTTCTCTCCCCGTGCTAATGTAGGGTGGCTACACACCAAGGGTGGAGGCACCAGGAAAGGAGGTGAAGCATGCGCCCGATGCGGAAGGCAGCTCCTGAACCGGCCCCCGTGGCTGTGGCCGAAGGGGGGTGCAGGCATAAGTGGGTTTTGGAAATTCCCAACGGCCCCACATCTCGCGGCACCTGCCGGCTGTGCGGGGAGGTCCGGGAGTTCCGCAACTACCTCACGTCCTCCTACTGGGAGGACATGACAGTGGCCGAGGAGCGCCCCATCGGGGGGCATCTGCCCATTGAGGTGGACCCCTCCGAGACCGAATAAGGGAGAGGCCTGGCACATCTGCCAGGCCTTTCCCGTTGAAGGCGTCTGTTTATCCCCCGCTTGTCGCCTCTGCCCACCCCCGAGCCCGCTCCACCGCCCGCAACCACCCCCTGTACCACCTCTGGCGCTCCTCACCCGATGCCGAGGGCACATAGCGCCGGGCACACACCCACCGCCGCTCCACCTCCGCAGGCCCCGCCCAGACCCCTACCGCTATCCCTGCTAAGTACGCCGCCCCCAAAGCGGTCGTCTCCTGGACAAGGGGCACCTCCAACGGCACCCCCAAAAGGTCTGCCTGGAACTGCATGAGGAAGGGGTTGCGGCTCCCGCCCCCGTCGGCGCGCAGAAGGCGCACCCCGCGCCCCGTATCGCCCTGCACCGCCTCCATCACATCCCGCACCTGATAGGCGATGGCTTCCACAACGGCCCGCACCAGGTGGGCCTTGCTGGTGCCCTGGGTCAAGCCCACAATCGTGCCCCGCGCATACATGTCCCAATGGGGTGCACCCAGCCCCACAAAGGCGGGCACCACATACACGCCCCCCGTGTCGGCGACGCTCTGGGCTAAAGAGACCGTCTCCTCCGGCCCGCCGATAAGCCCCAGTCCATCGCGGAGCCACTGAATAGCCGCCCCCGCCGTGAACACGCTCCCTTCCAGGGCATAGGCAGGCTTATCCCCCAGGAGCCACGCCACCGTGGTCAGAAGACCGTGTCGAGAGGGGGTGGGTGTCTCCCCCGTGTGGACCAGCACAAAGGCCCCCGTGCCATAGGTTACCTTTGCCATCCCCGGGTGGAGGCACGCCTGGCCAAATAAAGCCGCCTGCTGGTCGCCAATGGCGCTGGCCAGAGGGATGCGCACACCCCCGAACACAGCGGGGTCGGTATACCCGTAAATGACGCTGGAGGGGAGCACCTGGGGCAGAAGGCTGGCAGGAATGGCAAAGGCGTGCAGGAGGTCCTCATCCCAGCGGAGGGTGCGCAGGTTCAGAAGGAGGGTGCGGCTGGCGTTGGAGGCGTCGGTGGCGTGGACGCTGCCCCCGCTTAGGCGAAAAAGGAGCCAGGAGTCCACCGTGCCGAAGCAGAGATCGCCCCGCTCGGCACGGGGGCGCAAGCCGGGCACCGTGTCCAGGAGCCAGCGGATTTTGCTGGCCGAAAAGTAGGCGTCGAGCACCAGGCCGGTGCGCTCCCGTATGAGGGGCTCCAGCCCCTGCTGACGCAGGCTCTCGCAGAGGGGAGCGGTGCGCCGACACTGCCACACGATGGCAGGGGCGACGGGACGCCCCGTCCCCCGCTCCCATAGGATGGTGGTCTCCCGCTGGTTGGTGATGCCGATGGCCGCCACCTGGTGCCAAGTGATGCCCGCTTGGGCAACGGCGGAACGGGCGGCCTGTAGGGTAGCCGTGTAGATGTCGTCGGCATCTTGCTCCACCCAGCCGGGCTGGGGGTAGGTGCACCGCAGGGGGATGTCGGCGGTGGCAACCACCTGTCCTGTCTCGTCCAGGAGGAGGGCGAAGGTACCCCCCGTGCCCTGATCCAGGCCCAAAATGTAGCCCGTGCGGGATGGGGCCACGCTGTGTCCTTTCTAGTCGTCAAAACGGCGAATCACCCTGCCGGGCCTGCGGCCAGTGTATTCGCCGTTGCGCACCACGGGGATACCGTTCACCACCACGTGGGGGATGCCCTGGGGATAGCGATGGGGGTCCTGGAAGGTGGCGGTGTCGGCGACGGTGCGGGGGTCAAAACAGACAATATCCGCCCAGTAGCCGGGGGCGATGCGTCCCCTGTGGGTCAGGCCTAGGCGGGTGGCAGGGAGGGAGGTCATCTTGCGCACCGCCTCCTCCAGGCTGACGCAGCGCCGCTCGCGCCAATAGCGGGCCAGGAAGCGGGGGAAGCACCCATAACTGCGGGGGTGGGGTTTGCCCGCCGAAAGGGGCCCCTCCGCCCGTAGGGAAGAGCCGTCGCTGGCCACCGCCGACCAGGGATAGGCAGCGATGCGCTCCACATCCCGCTCCTCCATCTGGTGGATAATCACAAAGGCTTCCCCCTCTTGGTAGATGCGTAGGGTGGCTTCCACTGGATCGACGCCCCATCTCTCGGCGATCTGGGCGATGCTGAAGCCCTCCAGGTCGCGCCGAGACGGCAGGTAGGCGATGACCACCCGCTCTGCACCCCCGCGACGGGTGTAGTTTTCGGCAGTGGCGGCGCGCAGGCGGGCCTGGAAGGCAGCGTCCTGAAGGTTGTGCAGGAGCGTCTCCCGTCCGCCCACCTGGGCCCAGCGGGGGAAGGCGATGGCGGCCAGATAGGTGCTCCCCGCTGTGTAGGGGTATTGGTCGCCGGCTACATCCACCCCTTCGGCACGCCCCTTCTCCAGGCGTTCCAGAAGCATATCGGCCTTGCCCCAGGCGAAAGGCCCCATGCACTTCAGGTGCGACACCTGCACCCGCACGCCCGCCATACGCCCAATTTCAATGGCCTCCTGCACGGCGCTGAACAGGCCCACGCTCACATCCCCCTCGTCGCGGATGTGGGTGGAGTAGATCTTGCCCCGTTTCCCGGCCTCTTTGGCCAGTTCTATGACCTCCTCCGTGCGGGCATAACTGCCGGGGGCGTAGAACAGGCCCGTGGAGAACCCCAAAGCGCCGGCCTCTAAGCTGTCGGCCACCAGGGAGCGCATGGTATCCAGTTCCTGGGGGGTCGGAGCCCGGTCGGCCCAGCCCAGCACCGCCATGCGCACCGAGCCGTGCCCCACCTGGCATGCCACGTTGAGGGGTGGGCGCGCTTTTTCCACCCGCTCCAGATATTCCCCGAAGGTGGTCCAGTCCGGGGTGAAGGGCACGCCGTAGGCGTTGACCCTGTCCTGCAGGGAACGGCGGGCCTCCCCGATAAGGGGGGCGCCCATGCTCATCCCGCAGTTGCCGGCCAGTTCCAGAGTCACCCCCTGGCGCACCTTGCTCTGGGCGTCGGCGTCCACCAAAAAGGAGATGTCGCTGTGGGTGTGCACATCAATGAAGCCCGGGGCTACCGCCAAGCCGGTGGCGTCTAGGGTGTCGTGGCTGGGGGACTCCAGCAGGCCAATGGCGACGATGCGCCCCCCCACGATGCCAATGTCGGCGCGGAAGGGGGGAGCACCGGTGCCATCGTAGATATCGCCGTTGCGGATGAGCAAGTCGTACGGCATACCCTCCTCCTCAACCTTCCCTCCTCTCTACGGGCTAGACAGACCCATGGGAAGGCCCACACCGTGTTGGCGGGCCTTCCCCCCGAGGGGGATACCTCGTCTTCTCACAGAGAAGGAGGGTCGCCTTACGACAACCCTCCCGAGATGCACCGGAGTGCGCCGATGGTGCTAGCGCACCCGCGCCGTGTTCATGCTCCCGTCGTTGATAGGCTCGTTGATATAGACGTCCCCGTTGCGGATCTTGAGGTTGAAACCGCAGCCGGGGTTGGTGCACACCCACGCCTTGAAGTGAATAGGAGCCCCTTGGCTCCCGAAGTCGGAGAGAGGAACCAGATCACCCACCTCGCACTTGAGACACTTGGGAAAGGTCATATCCACTGATGCCTCCTCCACCTCTGCGGTTGTCATGAGGGTCGTGGATACTATAGCATAGTCCCTTGCCTCTGACAAGGGGCTTTGCTAGGCTGCATGTGTGGCAGTGCCTTCGGTGATGTCCCTGGTGGAGCGCATGCGCAAGGGCGACCACCGCGCCCTGGCACGGCTCCTCTCTCTGGCGGAGCAGGGGGGGGCGGCCACGGCGGAGGTGCTCCAGGCGGTGCACCCGTATACCGGCCGGGCGTATGTGGTGGGTGTTACAGGACCGCCCGGAGCGGGCAAATCCAGCTTGGTAGACCGTTTGATAGCCCTTTACCGCGCCCAGGGTTTGCAGGTGGGGGTGCTGGCGGTGGACCCCACCAGCCCTTTCACGGGGGGGGCGGTGTTGGGCGACCGCATCCGCATGCAGGCGCACACTGGGGATCCGGGAGTGTTCATCCGCAGTATGGCGACGCGCGGCGGAGTGGGGGGGCTGTCGCCCATGGCCCGGGCTGCGGTCAAGGTGCTGGACGCCTCAGGCAAGGACATCGTGTTGGTAGAGACGGTGGGGGTGGGCCAATCGGAGGTGGAGGTGCTGGGGCTGGCCGATACGGTGGTGGTGGTGCTTACCCCCGAATCGGGGGACGCCATTCAGACCCTCAAGGCCGGCCTGCTGGAGACGGCGGATATCTTTGTGGTGAATAAGGCGGATCGGGAGGGGGCGCCCCGCTTGGCCGCCGATCTCAAGGCCATGCTCACCCTGGGGGGGCGTGCAGCGGGGTGGATGCCCCCCATCGTCCTCACCCAGGCTCAGACTGGGGAGGGGGTGCCCCGCCTGGTGGAGGCCATCGCCCAGCATCGCCAGTTCCAGGGGCAGGCAAGCCATCTCCAGGAGCGTCGCCGCCAGCGGGAGGCCCGCGCGTTCCGCAAGGCCCTGGAGACGGGTTTGGCCCAGGTGGTGCAGCACCTCCTCCACCGCAACGGTGCCGTGGCCCAGGCGCTGATGGGGGTGGAGAAGGGGGAGGTGGATGCCTATGCGGCGGCCTATACCCTCCTGGAACGGGGGGGCATCCTGGGGGAATGGTCTGCCCTCCTTCAGGAGCGCAACGCCAAGCCTCCACCCTAACACCCCTGTGTCCGTGTTCTTAGGGATTGACCCCTCCAATGGCTCTGTGCGCCCCTGGGCGTGGGCTGTACTGGATGCCCATCGCACCCTGGTGGACGCCGGATGCACCGCAGGACGCGCCGGCGCCTGGGCGCTGGCTGTGCGCCTGCGCCCGGCGGTGGTGGCGGTGGATGCCCCCCTGGGCCTCCCCCGGGGGATGGACTGCTTAGAAGCCCCGTGCCCGTGTCGGCCGGTGGCACCTCTGGCGGGGCGAGCGTGCGAGCGGGAACTGGCGCGGCGGGGGATGGGCCTGTTTTTTACCACCAAGCGTTCCCTCATCAAGCGCATGGTGTACGAGGCGATAGCCCTGAGCCGTGCCCTGAAGGAGCAGGGCATTCCCGTCATAGAGGTCTATCCCTCTAGCCTGCGCCGGCTCCTGCTGGGACGCCACGCCGTCAAGAAGCAGAGCGTCCAGGGGCAACGCCTCCTGCGGGAAGCCCTGACGCCCTTGGTCGCGGGTCTGGAGCGTCTGCCCCTTTCTTTGGGGCACGATGGGTTGGATGCGGTCGTATCGGCGCTGGTGGGGTGGTTGTGGGCGCGGGGTCTCACTGAGGCTCTGGGAGAGCCCGAGGAGGGGGTTCTCCACATTCCTGTGGATGGTTGGCTGCGCCTATTGGGGTAGTTTTGTACGGGTGAGGGGTTGTCCCCAGGGCGTGGTCCCCGTGGCGTCGGTGGAGCGTGCTTGACACCCTTGCGCACGCATGATAGTTTTGCGGTAGCGTGTGGTGGTAGCCCCTCGCTGTGGTGCACAGAGAGAGAGGAAAACACCGGGGCACGGCCCCGTCGTGGATGAAAGGCGATGACGACGGTCTCCCCTCCTGCCAGTAGCGACCCCCTCTTCAACCTGTGCCAAGAGGTTTTGTCCAAGCGACGCCTCCTGGTGGTGAGTAACCGTGGCCCCCTGGAGTATGTGCTCGGGCCTGACGGGCAACCCCAGCCTCGACGGGGTGGGGGAACCGTGGTAACGGCTCTCTCCTACTTGCTGCAACGCTTCCCCTTTACTTGGATAGCCGGCGCTATGGGCGAAGGCGACCGGAAAATGTTGGAGCAGAACCCAGAGGGGCGGGTGCGTTCACCTCTGCCGGGGCAGAAGGTTACGGTGCGCTTCGTGGCCACCCACCGGCGGGTCTACCACAAGTTCTACAACATCTTTTGTAATCCTCTTTTATGGTTTCTGCACCACTACATGTGGAATGCCCCCCATACGCCCAGTGTGGACGCCGTTGTGCGGGATGCGTGGGAGACGGGGTATGTCCTGGTCAACCGCGCCTTCGCCGAGGCGGTGATCACCGAGGCGGGCCTGGAGGAGCGTCCGTGTCTGGTGATGCTCCACGATTACCATTTGTATTTGGTCCCCCCCCAGGTGCGCCAGGCGGTGCCGTCGGCGGTGGTGCATTACCTGGTGCATTTGCCCTGGCCCGAGCCCCGCATGTGGCAGTTGCTGCCGCGGGATATGCGGGAGGCTATCTTCCAAGGGCTGGTGGCGTCCCACATCGTGGGCTTTCAGACGCGCACGGATATGCTGAACTTCTTGCAGGGGTGTGCGCTGTTTCTGCCCGAAGCGCAGGTGGACTTTGCGGGGCAGACGGTAACCTATCGGGGGCATAGGGTGGTGGTGCGGTGTTACCCGTTGTCCATTGATGTGGAGGAGGTGCGGCGCATTGCCGCCTCGTCCCGCGCCCAGGAGTATTACCAGCGCCTATTGCCCTTGTGTCTCCAGCACACCATTGTCCGTGTGGACCGGGCGGAGCCGTCCAAGAACATTGTGCGGGGCTTCCGTTCCTACGCCCTGCTGTTGGAGAAGCACCCCGAACTGCGGGGGAAGGTGGTGTTTCTGGCTTTTTTGGTGTCGTCGCGCACCCATATTCGCCAGTACGAGCGGTATATGGAGGAGGTGCGTCAGACCATAGACCAGATCAACGCCACCTACGGGGCCGAGGGGTGGAAACCTATCGTGCTGTTTGAGGAGAACAACTATACCCAGGCGGTCGCGGGCCTGCGCCTGTATGATGCCCTGTTGGTGAACCCGGTCAGCGACGGGATGAGCCTGGTGGCGAAGGAGGGGCCGGTGGTCAACGGTAAAGCGGGCGTGCTGGTGCTCTCTGAAACTGCGGGCGCCTATGAGCAGTTGCACGAGGGGGCGGTGGGGGTAGCTCCCGCCGACCTGGAGGGCACTGCCGAGGCCCTATACACGGTGTTGACCATGTCCTCCGAGGAGCGCCAACGCCGCGCCGCTCTGCTCCGCCAGGCGGTGGAGGGGTATGATCAACACCGCTGGTTGCAGGAGCAGTTCACCGACCTTCTCCCGTTGCTGTAGCCGTGTCCCGCGATCCGGGGGAGGCCCGCTTCCTGCCCGTGCGCGTGTCGTATAAGTGGCTCGTCCAAGTGGTGGTGGCGTTGGCCACCTTGACCACCACCCTGGATGGGGGCGTGATGGCCATCGCTTTCCCCGCCCTGGCCCGTGCCTTCCAGACCGATGTCTCGGCCGTCATTTGGGTCAGCATTCTGTACTGGTTGGTGAGCACGGGTCTGGCCTTTACATTGGGATGGATGGGGGATGTGTGGGGGCGCAAGACCGTGTACTTGATGGGGTTTTGGACTTTTACCCTGGCCCTGGGCTTGGCGGCGTCGGCCCAGAACCTCCCGTGGCTATTAGGTGCGCGGGTGCTGCAGGGAGTTGGGGCGTCGGTGCTGGTAGCCAACGGCCAAGCGTTGTTGACGGCTGCTGTCCCCCCTCGCGAGCGGGGGCGGGCGTTGGGCATCAATAGCGGTGTGGTGGGGTTGGGGTTGGGGTTCGGCCCCATTCTGGGGGGTTTTCTGCTGACGGTGGGGGACTGGCGGGCGCTGTTTTGGGCGCGTCTGCCTTTGGCGATGGCCAGTGCCCTCCTGGCAGGTGCGGTGTTGCGGCGGGAGCCTCCTCTGGAAAAGCGGGTGCCTGTGGATTGGTGGGGAGCTGGGCTTCTCTTTGCGGTGTTGGGGGCGTTCCTGTTGGCGGTCAACCGCGCCGGGGCGTGGGGCATTGGTCACCCCCTGGTGTGGGGTTTGGCGGGGGCCACGCTGGCGCTGGTACCGATGCTGGTGTGGGTGGAGCGCAGGGCTGTGCGCCCCGTGGTCGACCTGGCCATGCTGGGCGACCCCGCCTTCGGGTGGGCGATGTTGGCGCTGGTTCTGCACTATTTGGCGTGGGGGGCGTACAACGCGGTGGGGGCGTTTTATTTGCTCGAGGGGCGGGGCTTGTCCCAGGAGGCGGCGGGGGCGGTGCTGGCGGCTCTGCCGTTAGTGCGGGTGGTGGTGGCTCCTTTGGCGGGGATGCTCTGTGAACGCGTTCCTCCGCACTATGTGATGGGTGTAGGCAACCTGTGGATGCTGGCGGGGTTGGCGGTGGTGGGTGGATTGGGGGTGGGGGGTGGGCTGGGATGGGTGGTGTTGGGGTTCGCGATGATGGGGCTGGGGTCGGCCTTCTACGAGCCGTCCTACAGCACACACATTATGAGCGCCGCCCGCCGCGACCGTTTGGGCACGGCCAACGCCTCCATCAGCACCGGGAGGCAGATCGGCTTGTCCGGGGGACTGGCCTTGGCGGGGGCGGTGTATGCGACCCGCTTGGGGGCCTATGTGGACTCTGCTGCCACCGATGCGCGCGCCATCGCCTGGGCGTTTCGGGATGCGTCGTGGGCGTGTGCGGTAACGGCGGTGGGGTCGGTGCTGGCGGTGGGGGCTTTGGTGCGCGCCGTGGCTAGCCCTTCTCCCCGTTCCTCGAGGTGAACAACGTCTCGTAGGCCAGCGCTGCGAGGGACGCTCCCACCAGAGGCCCTACCCAGTAGACCCAATGGTCTGCCCACACGCCGGCGGCCACGGCGGGCCCCAGGGTGCGGGCAGGATTCATGGATGCCCCCGTGAGGGGCACGCCGACCAAAGCGTCCACGACGATGGTGAGGCCAATAGCCAGGGGGGCCAGGGTCTTCGGCCCCCGCCCATCCATAGCGGTAGCATACACCACAAAGGCGATGGCGAAGGTGAACACAGCCTCGGCCAGAAGCCCAGCCCCGGTGCTCATTCCCTCTCCCAAAGTGGTGGCTCCCAGGGACCCCTGCGCAGGCGCGGGGATGACCAGTTTCAGGAGGTAGGCGCCGAGCACCGCCCCTCCCAGTTGGGCGACGATGTAGGCCAGCGCCCGCCCCGCCCCCAGACGGCGGGTCAGGGCTGCGGCGATGGTGATGGCGGGGTTGAGGAACCCCCCCGAGATGTGCCCCGTGGCCCAGGCGAGCAGGGCGATGCCCAAACCGTGGGAGAGGGCGATGGCGATGATGCGGGCGGGGGGAAAGGGGGCCTCCGGCGCAGCCAGGAACATCCCGCTCACCACGGCCGATCCAGCCCCCAGAAAGACGAATAGCAGGGTAGCAATGCCCTCAGCCAGGGCGGCGCGCCAGGTGGACATAGCACCTCCTTCCCCAGAGGCGGAGGATGTGCGGACGGGGATGCGCACCCTCCGGGGGGTTGTGCGGGGGAAAGGGCCAGGGGTGAGCCGCACCAGAACCTCGGGGCGGATGGGCACACGCAGGGGGTGGCCCAAGCTCGTGCTAGGTGCCAAAGCGCACCTGCGCCACGGGGTCCGAGTACTGGACGCCCTTAGTCGCCCAGAAGATTTCGGCGATGCGGTCTACCGCAGCAACCAACTCCTCAGCCGCTTTGCGATCAACGGTCTGCTTGCAGCGAGAGGCCAGTTTGAGGGTCTTCCAGAAGATATCGTGCAAATCGGGATATTTCTGCAGGTGCTCAGGGCGGAAGTAGTCGTGCCAGAGGATGTCCAGTTCCCGCTTACACAGTTCGGCATGGTGCTCTTTGGTGGCGATGTAGCGGGCCAGGGAATTATAGTAGGCCAGCACGGAGGCGGGGTTGTTGGGGTCGGGCTTGGGTAGGGATTCCATACGCATGACCATCTTGAGGACGGTTTGGGCGGCGATCTTGGCGGAGATGGGGTCGTATATGCCACAGGGGATGTCGCAGTGGGCGTGGGCCTCCTGGGCCGGGAGCAGGCGATTGAGTAGGCCAAAGGCCAAGCGCGTGAACATAGGCACCTCCCCCTGAATGCTCACCTGCCAGTTTAGGGCAAAGGCAAGGCTTTAGCAAGGCGGTCGTTTAGCGCCCGAGCAGGCTTTTCACCACCCGCACGATGCGCTCAGCGTTGGGGATATACAGGTCCTCCAGGGGCCGGCTATAGGGGACGGGTGTGTGGGGTGGGGTAACCTTGCGGGGTGGGGCGTCCAGGTAGTCAAAGGCCTCCTCGGCTACCATCGCCTCAATCTCCGAAGCGACGCTGCAGCGGGGGTTGTCCTCATCCACGACCACCAGGCGATGGGTCTTGCGCACCGAGTCCAGCACGGTGTCGTAGTCTATAGGGGCGACGCTCAGGAGGTCTATCACCTCGGCGTCTATGCCCTCTTTGGCTAGGGTTTCGGCGGCCGACAGGCACTCGGAGGTCATAAGGGAGATGCCCACCAGGGTGATGTCCCTCCCCTCTTTGAGCACCCGCGCCTTGCCGATGGGGACAGTATACGGCTCTTCGGGCACTGGCCCTGTGCGCCCGTAGAGTTTCTTGTGCTCAAAGACGATGACGGGGTCGTCGTCGCGGATGGCGGAGATGAGGAGGCCTTTGGCGGTGTAGGGGTCGGAGGGGGCCACCCCCTTCAAGCCGGGGAAGTGGGCGAAGATGCTGTAGAAGGACTCGCTGTGCTGGGCGGCGGAGCCGACCCCCGCCCCGATGCGGGTGATAATGGTCACGGGCACCTTCACCTGGCCCCCATACATATAGCGCATCTTGGCGGCGTTGTTGATGATCTGGTCTAGACAGACGCCTGCAAAGTCCACGAACATCAACTCCACCACAGGGCGCATGCCCACGCTGGCGGCCCCAATCGCCGCCCCGATGAAGCCCGCTTCGCTGATGGGCGTGTCCCGCACCCGTTCGGGGCCGAAGCGGGTGATCAAGCCCTTGGTGACGCGGAAGGCCCCGCCCCAGGCGTCTATGATGCCCAGGTGGGCGCGCCCGGCTCCGCCGGCAATGTCCTCCCCCATAATGAACACGGTGGGGTCGCGCTCCATCTCCTGGCGTAGGGCCTCGTTGATGGCTTCGCGGAAGCGTAGTTCGCGGACGGCCATCCCTCCCTCCTGGGGCAAGGATAGCCCGGCGAGGCGGGGTTGGCAAGGCGGCAGGGAGGGCATTCTCCTGATATCTGTATACAGGGCCTGCCCCATAGTCGTTTCACCTGCTGTGTGGCATCATGGGGGAAAAGGCCTGTGAGGATGCGCCGATGGCTGTAGACGCCGTCTCCCTAGAGGTGTTCCGCAACCTGTTCGCCTCGGTGGCGGAGGAGATGGGGGTCTCCCTGGGGCGCACCGCCTTTTCCCCCAACATCAAGGAGCGCAAGGACTACTCGTGCGCCGTGTTTGACCCCCAGGGAAATATGGTGGCCCAGGCGGCCCACATCCCCGTGCACCTGGGATCCATGCCCGCCTCGGTGCAGGCGGCCATCGCCAACTTCACCTTCTCCCCCGGGGACATCGTCATCCTCAACGACCCATATATGGGAGGCACGCACCTCAACGATGTCACCCTGGTGGCCCCTGTGTTTGTGGGGGATACTCTGGTGGGGTTTGTGGGCAACCGGGGGCATCACGCCGACATTGGGGGGATGACGCCGGGCTCCCTGCCCCTGTCCACCGAACTGTATCAGGAGGGGTTTATCTTCCCACCTATCAAGCTGGCCAAGGCGGGGGTGCTCAACGAAGAGGTGATTACCCTGTTCTGTCGGAACTCTCGCACCCCCGAGGAGCGGAAGGGGGATCTGGCGGCCCAGATCGCCGCCTGTAAGACGGGGGAGCGCCGCCTGCAGGACCTGGTGCACCGCTACGGGTGGGAGACGGTGCGGGAGCATATGGCGGCCCTGTTGGACTACGCCGAGCGCCTGACCCGTGCCGCCATTCGCCAGATGCCCAAGGGCACCTACACCTTCCGCGACTATATGGACGACGATGGACTCAGTGACGAGCCGGTGCCCATTCAGGTAACGGTGCGCATTCTGGACGATACGATAGAGTTTGACTGGACGGGCACCAGCCCGCAGCGCCCCGGGTGCACCAATACGCCGTTGGCGGTGGCAGTGTCGGCGGTGCTGTATGTGGTGCGGTGCATTGTGGGGGAGCAGGTGCCCGCCAATCAGGGTATCCTGCGGGCCGTGCGCATCATCGCTCCCGAAGGGTCGCTGGTGAACCCCCGACCCCCTGCTGCCGTGGCAGGAGGGAATGTGGAGACCTCCCAGCGCCTGGTGGATGTGCTGATGGGGGCCTTGGCCCAGGCCCTGCCCCATCTTATCCCCGCCGCCAGCCAGGGGACCATGAACAATGTGCTGGTGGGAGGGCACGACCCCATTCGCAACAAGTCCTTCGCCTACTACGAGACCATCGCGGGGGGGATGGGAGCGCGCCCCACCAAAGACGGTATCTCGGCTGTGCACACCCATATGACCAACACCATGAACACCCCCATAGAGGCCTTGGAGATGGTGTATCCGATGCGGGTGCGCCGCTATACGGTGCGGCGGGGGTCGGGGGGGCGCGGCAAATACCAGGGCGGGGACGGCATCATCCGCGACCTGGAGTTTTTGGCTCCGGCGACGGTCACGGTGCTGACGGAACGCCGGCGGATGCGTCCGTGGGGCCTGCAGGGGGGCGAGCCGGGCCAGCCGGGGGAGAACATCCTGCTAAAGGGGGGCGAGGAGGAGGTGCGCTTGCCTCCCAAGGTTACCCTGCGGGTGGAGCCTGGGGATGTGTTGAGCATCCGCACGCCCGGAGGCGGCGGATGGGGCACACCTGACGAGCCCACACCAGAGGCAAGGGGTGAAGGATGAGCACCAGCCGTATACGGACTGTTACTGTCCGCTCCCTGTCCAACTATCGGGTGCAGGTAACGGCGCGGGGGCACACCTTTTTGGGGGATGAGCCGCCCCCCGAAGGAGAGGACGCTGGCCCCTCCCCCTACGAGTTTCTCTTGGCCGGCCTGGGCACCTGAACGGTCATCACGCTCCTCATGTACGTGAGGAGGAAAGGATGGGCAGTGGAGTCTATCACCGCCCAAGTGTCTCACCAGAGGGTGCCGGTGGAGCAGAAGGTTCCTTCTGAAGGCCCCCCTCCTCTGGAGGAACTCATTCGCGTGGAAGTAACCGTGCGGGGCAAACTGGACGAGGAGCAGAAGGCGCGCCTTCTGGACATTGTGAAACGGTGCCCTGTGCATCGCACCCTCTCCACTCCCCCACGCTTTGAGGAGACCCTCACAGTGGTCTCGTGAGGCGACAGGTTGCACCCTGGACCGCAGGGCTCTACACTGCAACGGGGGTGCTGGCGTGGCCCGTAATGCACAGCGTTCCCTGGCTGCCCTCCAGGGTCTTTCAGAGGCGTTGGTGGCCCTGGCAGAGCGGGTGCGTCCCTCGGTGGTGAGTCTGCACCTGCTACGCCATCCCCGGCAGGGGGATGAGGAGGCCGTTGTGGGGGCTGGGTCTGGGGTGGTGCTCTCCTCCGACGGCTTTATCCTGACCAACAGCCATGTGGCCCGCTCCGCCTCGGGCTTTCGCGCCCTTTTTACCGACGGGCGCACTCTCCACGCCGAGGTGGTCGGAGCGGATCCCCATACCGACATCGCCGTGTTGCGGGTGCCCGCCAGCGACCTCCAGCCCGCCCAGTTGGGGGACTCCGATGCTCTGCGGGTGGGGGAGATTGTGCTGGCCATCGGCAATCCCCTGGGCCTGGAGGCTACCGTAACCATGGGTGTGGTGAGTGCTCTGGGGCGCTCTTTACGGAGCCTTACGGGGCGCCTTATTGAGAACATTGTGCAAACCGATGCGGCCCTCAACCCGGGGAGCAGTGGGGGGGCTTTGGTGGACACCAAAGGGCAGGTGGTGGGTATTACCACGGCCATCGTGGCGGGTGCCCAGGGGATTTGCTTCGCCATTCCTATCAACACGGCCCAGTGGGTGGCTGGGGAACTGATGCGGGAGGGGCGGGTGCGCCGGGCGTGGCTGGGCATCGCGGTGCATCCCGTTGCCCTGGCCCCAGAGGTGGTGGTGCGTTGGGGCATTCCCGAGCGCACCGGCGTGCGCATCGTGCAGGTGGTGCCGGGTGGCCCCGCCGATCGGGCCGGCCTGGCGCGGGGAGATGTTATCATCGGTTTGGGCGATACCCCCATCCCCAGCGTGGACGCGGTGCATCGCTTGCTCACCCGCAACGCCATTGGAAAGCGCATGCCGGTGGCCATCCTGCGGGAGGGGGAGTTGTTCCGCACCACGGTGGTGCCTATTGAAGAGCCCGTCGAGTAGATGGACGGTGGAAGCCCCGTACCGGGGAGGGAGGTGCATATGGCTTTCGCTCACATCCTGGTTGGTCCACGCTCAGGTGTTGCCGGGGAGCGCCAGACGCCTGCTGCGGCGCGTTTCCTGACCCGGGCGCGCGCACTGGGGCTGGAGGTGCGCCCCCTGGCTCTTACCCTCCTACGCCAGGAGGAGGGCCAGCCCCCTCTGCTTCGCGTCTCCTGGCAGAAGGTTCTCAGTGTGCGCCTGCTGGGCTGGCAGGTGAGCCTGGCTCTGCCCCAGCGGGGGCGTTTCACCTTCCACCCTGTCGACCGCGTGATCGGCACGGTGGAGGCGGAGCGCCTGGCCAGTATGCTGACCACCCTGCCCGAGGTGGACGAGGTGGCGGTGCTGGTGGAGGAGCGGGTGGACCCCATTCTGGCGGTGCGCATTGGGGAGCGGTGGTACGAGTGCTACCGCTGGCTCCGCCGCCCCTACATCGTTACCTCCGAGGAGACCCTCCCTCTGCCCACGCGCGTTTCCTTCTACCAGAGGGCGGCCTAGCCTCGGTCTCCTTTTTCCCCAAGGGGTAGGCAGGTTGCCCCCCGCGTGCCCTCGGGGGGTAGGTGGGGTCTGCCTGGGATGTGTCCCCTAGGGGGAGTGAGCCCTTTCTACGTGGGACGTGGTCAACCGGATGGCGGCGGGCTGTGGGCACCCGGAGGAGGTCTATGAGGGGGTGCACCGATGAAGCCAAAGGCTCCTGGGAGCTGGCAGCTTGTTGGGGGTGCTGTCCAGGAGCACCTGGCGGGCCGTCTGAATCGCCTCTGGGGGTAGGCTCTCCAAAGCGGTCGGGGCCATATTGCGGGCGAGGGTTTTAGTAACGCCCATAGGCCATTCTGGGTAGGACTTGCTGACCTCCGTCAGCCCTTCTACCGTAGCATCCGTTGCTCCTTGTGGGTGTGTCGGGAAAAAGGGGTGCCCCTTCCCGAGGGGGGAAGGGGCACCTAGAAGGGGGTCAGCGGTGCGGGCCGTTAGCGGGCCAGCCACACATCCTGCATGCGCCCGTGGTTATAGAGCACGTGCTGGGGCACGTAGCCCTTCACGTGGGGCCAGAACAGGAAGTAGTCCACAGTCCAGCCCGTCACGGGGCGGGCGCCATCTATCTGCAGTTTCTCGTCAATCTGCCACACCAGTTCGCGGCGCTTCTGGACATCCAAGGTGGCCGAGGCCTCGTCCATCATGCGGTCCACCTCGGGGTTGCAGTAGGCGCTGTAGTTGCGGGGGGAGCCGCAGCGGTAGTTCTCATAGAAGTTGGCGTCGGGGTCGTCAATGCCCACGCCGGTGAGGTTGGTGCCCAGGGTGTATTCCAGGCGGGTGACCTTGGGGTGCCAGACGCCCGTCTCCACCAATTCAATGGTGGTGCGGATGCCCACCTGGCGCAGTTGGTCGGCCACGAAGTTGGCGAAGTCAATGTAGAGGGCGATATTGCGGGTGGACATGACGACATCCAAGCCGGTGGGGAAGCCGGCCTCGGCCAGGAGGCGCCGGGCCTCCTCCTTGCCTGCGCGGGGATCGCCGTAGCCGGGGAGTTTGCGCAAGCGCTCCTCGGGCAGGCCCCAGTAGCCCCAGGGCTGGGGGAGCATGGCTGCACCGATGATGGCCCCTCCCTCCCGCACCGCCTGCACATAGGCTTCGCGGTCAATGGCCAGGGTTACGGCGCGGCGCACGCGGGCGTCGGTGAAGGGCGGGCGCGTGAAGTTGGTGAGGATGTTGTCATAGACATTGGTGGAGACCCGCACCTCTACCATCTGGGGCACCGCCGCCTTCACCGTGTCCCGCAGGGACTTGGTGGTCTCGCCGGGGAAGGCGATATCCAACTGGCCGGCCCGTAGGGCGGCGTAGCGGGTGGCCCGGTCGGTGATGATGATGTAGCGGATGCCGTCCAGGTAGGGTCGGCCGGGCACCCAGTAGTCCTTGTTCTTCTCCAGTTCCAGCAGCTCGCCCGGGCGGAAAGTCTTCAGCTTGAAGGGGCCAGTGCCGATGATGTTGGTGCGCAGGGCATCCAGGCTGCCGGGGTGAGCGGGCATGACGGGCGTGTAGCCCGAGGCCAGCATCTGCAGCAGGGCAGGCTGGGGACGGTTCAGACGGAAGATGACAGTGTAGTCGTCGGGAGTATCTATGCTGGCCACATTGGCATACCAGTCGCGCCGGGGGTTGACGGCGATGCCCCGGTCCAGCCGGATGCTGTCAAAGGTGAACTTCACATCCTTGGCGGTGAAGGGGGTGCCGTCGTGCCACTTGACATTCCGGCGCAGTTTGAAGACCAGGGTTCTCCCCCCATCCTGCCACTCCCAGGACTCGGCCAGTTCGGGGACGATGTTCTCGGGGATGGAGCGGTCCTTGCTCTGGTCAAAGATGACCAGGTTGTTATAGGCGGGCATCACCGGCCAGGAGGTGGAGATGGTCGCCTCCCGGTGAATCAGAAGGGACGGGGGGTTATCCCGGTGCATGGCCCGCAGGATGCCCCCGTAGCGGGGCTGTTCCACCACGGCGGGGGTGGGGGTGGGTGTGGGGAGGACGACGGGTGTGGGGGTGGGGGTAACACCTGGGGCAGGGGCGGGAGCGGGGGCCGGGGCTGGGGTGGGGGTGGCAACGGGGGCGGGGGCCGCCGGTGCCCGCGTCGGGGTCGGGGTGGCAGGAGCGGGCGCCGCCCGACATCCCACCAGCGCCAACAAAGCCAAAGCCAACAGACCGCCCAAAATCACTATCGGGGATAGTCGCGCACGCACCATAGCCTCCTCTCCTGTGGGCATGCAAGCCCTTTTAGTGTAACCCCCCTGGTGCAGGGCGTCAAGCATCGCCTGCGTGCTGTGCCGAGGGCCCGGGGCAAAGCCCTATGGCCGCAGGGAACCTTCCTCTTGTATATACGCCTCAGCGGGCATGGGGGATTTGTGCCGGCCTCACCTCGGCATGCTCGCGTCCCCCTCTAGGATGGCGGGGAAGTGGGTCAGGATAGGCGGAGTGCCCTTCTCCCAGCTTACCGTTACCAGGTCCACCCTCCAATCGCCCGAGAAGCCCAAATCGTGCACCACCTGTTGGGCCGAGCGCAACAGGTGCATCCGCTTGCGGTGGGTGAGGGACTCCTCGGGGGAACCGAAGGCGCGACTGCGCCGTGCCCGAACCTCCACCAGCACCAGCACCGCCCCATCCCACATGACCAGGTCTATCTCCCCCCAGGGGGTGCGATAGTTGCGGGCGTAGGTGCTCCATCCTTGCGCCTCCAGAAAACGGCGGGCCAGGTGTTCACTGCGCTGCCCCAGGGCGAGGCGGGGGGGCTTCATCCCTTGCCTCCAGACAGCTTGACGGCGCGGACGGGGGCGAAGGATGCGCGATGGGCGGGGCAAGGCCCCAAACGGCGTAAGGCGTAAAGGTGGGCGGGTGTGGGGTAGCCCTTGTGTTGCCGGAAGCCATAGCCGGGATACTGGGCATCCAGGGTCTCCATGAGGGCATCCCGTTCCACTTTGGCGATGATGGAGGCGGCGGCGATGGAGAGAGAGAGGCGGTCGCCCCGCACAAGGGGCCAGCAGGGGATACCCTGAACGTCCAGGGCGACAGCGTCTACCAACAGGGCCTGGGGGCGCACGGGGAGTGCGCTGATGGCCCGCTGCATGGCTCTGCGGGTGGCCCCGAGAATGCCCAGGCTATCGATCTCCCCCACGCTGGCGACGCCCACGCCGACCCCGAACGCTGCTTTCCGAATGAGCACGGCCAACGAGGCCCGTCGAGAGGGGGAAAGGCGCTTACTGTCGTCCACCTGGGCCAGCCACGGGGAGCTCCAGCCCGGAGGGAACACCACAGCCGCCGCCACCACTGGCCCCGCCAAAGGTCCCCTCCCTGCCTCGTCTATCCCCGCCACCCAGCGCAGACCATCCCGCCACAGACGCTCCTCCCACGCGAAGGTGGGGCGACTCTGATGCACAGACCTAGCCATGTGAGATGCGCCTCTGCGGGAACAAGCCCTTCAGGTAGTCTATCTGTCCCTGGTGTTCGGCCTCGTGGTGGCTGGCCTGGTAAAGGTAGTAGGCGAGGGTGAACTGGGGGCGGTCGGCACGGGGGGCATAGTCCAGGCGGGAGAAATCCAGGCCCTTCAGCACCGTGATGGCGCTTTGGCGCACCCGCTCCCCATACCGCAGGAGGGTCTCCATCGGGGGAGGCACCCACGCTTCCACATCGGCAGCGGTCCAGGAGTTGCCCGTCGTCCAGACGGGGTCAACCCCAGGGGAATGGGGGGGCAAGAGGATGTGCCGTTCCCATCCCTCTTTTGTCCACACCTCCCCCTCCGCTGAGAGCCAGCGGTGAAAGTAACGGTCCTCCACACGGAAGATGTGGAACACCAGGAAGGCGATGGAGTTGGCCCCTGGGTAGGGACGCCAGTGCCACTGCTCGGGTGTGAGGCCTTGGAGGGCTTGAAGGGTGCGCTGGCGCGTGCGTTCCAGAGACGCCCGCACAAACTCCCGCAGGTCCATAGGGCCTCCCAAGGGGAGTTGCCTTTACTCTAGCATAGCTCCTTCGGAGGGTGAGGTGCCCATAGCAGGGGTTAGGAGGCCCCGACGGTGCAGACCCCTGCCGAAACTGACGGTGCAGGGGTATCCTGGGGGTAGGGGCTGGCGATGAACCCCCCTCCCAGGACACGCTCCCCCTCGTAGAACACTACCGCCTGCCCTGGGGTGATGGCCCTCTGAGGCTCGTGGAAGGCGACCATGGCGGTATCGGAGCCGATGGGGGTGATGGTGGCCGCTACGGCCGGGGCCTTGTAACGCACCTTGACCTGGGCCTCAACGGGGGCTCCAGGAGGCCCCTCCACCCAGTTCACGCCCTCAGCCCGCAGGCTCTGCTGGTAGAGGGCCTCCTCTGGCC
Organism: Dehalococcoidia bacterium; assembly: GCA_025060295.1. Lineage (NCBI taxonomy): Bacteria > Bacillati > Chloroflexota > Dehalococcoidia > Dehalococcoidia bacterium. The sequence goes on from JANXCH010000002.1 coordinate 70,472, forward strand.
CCACGATGACCCGGGCGCGTGGGGCGTCGATGCCTACTACATAGAGGGGCGTGCCACGGGCCACGCCCAGCCCACGCCGCTGGCCGATGGTGAAGAACTCCACCCCCTCGTGGCGCCCTAGCACGCGTCCCTCGGTGTCCACGATGTCGCCTGGGCGTCCCACGCCGTGCTGACGCAGGAACTCCCGGTAGTCCCCGGAGAGGACAAAGCAGATTTCCTGGCTGTCGGGCTTGCGGGCCACGGGCAGGCCGGCCGTCTGGGCTATCTGGCGCACCTCCGCCTTGCTGTACCAGCCGATAGGGAACAGCAGGCGGGCCAACTGCTCCTGCCCGAGGCCGAACAGCACATAAGACTGGTCTTTGCTCTCGTCCACTGCCTTGAGGAGGGAATAGACGCCGTGGCGCTCTACCACACGGGCATAGTGGCCTGTGGCCACCAGGTCGGCCCCTAAAGCCATGGCCCGCTGAAGAAGGAAGGCGAACTTAATGCGGTCGTTGCAGGCGATACAGGGGTTGGGCGTGCGCCCCCGCTGATATTCACCAACGAAGTAGTCCACCACAAAGGTGCGGAACTCCCGCTCGGCGTTCAGCACATAATGGGGGATATCCAACACCTGGCACACCCGCCGGGCGTCGTGGATGTCCTCCAGGGAGCAGCAGGAGCGACTGAGGGGGGCGGCGGTGGGCCGATAGAGGGTGAACAGGCGCAAAGTCACCCCCACCACCTGGTAGCCCGCCTGCTTAAGGAGCAGGGCGGCCACCGAGGAGTCCACCCCACCGCTCATGGCGACAATCACGCGCTTCTGGGACATAGCCGTTGTTCCCCTTTTTAGGATAGCATGGATACTATCGGTAGCGCTGGGGGCGGACAGGGGGGAACCCCACCCATGCCCCAGGCGTTTTCTCAGGGGAAGGGGAGCGATGCGTGCTCTAGTGCTTAGCGTGTTGCTGGGGTGCGTGGTCCTGGCTCTGGGCTGGACGCCCCACCCCCAGCAGCCCCCGAGCATCACTCTCACTGTGGACAGGGAGTGGGTGTCGGCCGTCGCCGGGGGCTCCAGCGCTCAGTTCACGGTTACGGTGCGGGCTCCGGGGGCCAACCAGCGCCCCGATGTGGTGGATGCCCTGGGTGTGGTTGTGCGCAACCTGGACTTGGGTCTGGCGTGGACGGTGGTAGCCCCGGAAACCGGCCCCAATACGGGCGTGTTCCAGGCCCAGGTAACAGTGCGCAATCAGGTGGCGGGCCTGCAACCGACAGAGGTTGGGGGGTTCCATCTCAACACCTTGGAGGTCTTCTATCCCGGGGCTGCGGGGGCACGGGTGCGGGTGGACGACCAGCCCCCTTTAGTGCGGGTGGTGTCCCCGCCCCCTGGGGCCATTCTGCGCCCTGGGGAGGTGCAGATGGTGGTGGAAGTGGCGGATGCTTTGTCTGGCTTCCCCACTACCGTGGAGGCCCTGCAGGCCAACGCCGTGCGGCGCGCGCCGGGCTTTATCACCCTGGAGGTGGGGGCCCAGCCCTTCCTGCCGTCTGCCTTGGCTCTGGAGCGTATCCCGCAGGGGTGGCGGGTGCGCCTCACCCTCTTTATTGGAGGGCCAGGCTCGGTGGTGAGCTTGCCCTGGAGTGTGGTGGCGTTGGACTTGGCGGGCAACCGGGGCGGGCCGACGGAGGCCCTGCGGAGCGTCAGCACTGTTGACGGCTCCCCCGACGGCACCTCTTTGGTAGATGCCAACTGGGTGGGCACCCGCACCGAGTTTTGGGTGGGACGCCAGGTGCAGGTGCTGACGGGTCCCGCGCGGGGCCAGGTGCGCACCGTCTCCGCCTTCACGCCGCAAGAGGGGCGTCTCACCTTCGCTCAGCCGTTCACCGACCCCTCGGGACGCCCCGTCCCTATCGCGGCGGGTGTGCTCTACGAGTTCACTCAGACCTTGCTCCTCTCGGTGGACGGGGTGCCCCCCATTCTGGTGTCGGCCGAGACAGGCTCCTGGTGGGATGCCACGGCTCCCCCGGGCGAGCGCCTGAAGCGCCAGGCCGATGCCAGGCGCACCAGCATCCGCTTGACCTTCTCCGACGATAGTGGGCTGGACGAGGCCAGCATTCTGCCGCGCCTGTTCCGTGTGGGTGGGGAGACCCCCATTGGGGTGCAAGTGGTGGACATCCGCAACGAGTCCCTGCCCAGCCCCCAACGCCTGCGCCCTCTGGATGTATTCCTCACCCTTCCCCGCCCCCTGCCCTCGGATGCTCTGCCTGTGGTGACCATCGCCGAAGGCATCAAGGACAAGGCGGGGAATGTGGCCTCTGTGGGGCAGGTGGTGGCCAATGATGGTATCGGCCCCAGCCTGACGGCCACGGTGGATAAGACCCTGACGCGGGACAGCGTGACCATCCGCGTGGTGGCCGATGAGGCTCTGCGGGGTGTGCCCCAGGTGGTGTTGGGTGCCCAGCAGGATGCGGCGGGTACGGTGGCCCCGGCGGCTCCCCTGGCGATGACGCCCGCAGGGGGTGGGGCCTACACCCTGCAAGTGGTGGGAAGTGCCCACCCCTTGGGCAACGCCGTGCCCCAGCGGGTGCATGTCCTGGTGCAGGCGGTGGACATCCCCGGCAACCCGGGCTGGGCAGGTTCCTCTAGGGTAGGCCCCTCGGCGCTAGTGTACGAGTTTGACCCTGTGCTCAATGGGGGGAGGGAGCCAGTGGTGAAGGTGGGCGACACAGTGGTAGAGGGGGGACGGTTCCCCACAATCGCCCTCTCCGACCCCTTGTTTATCAGTGTGGACTGGTCAGCGGAGGGGGCGGAATACCTTGGGGACTCCCATGCCCGTGTGGAGATGGTCGGTGTGGATGTGCGGATAGGGGATACGCCCCTGTCGGCCGCTGTGAGCACTCAGGACGGGGTGCGCTACCTGATCGTGGTGGCTAATCCCCAACCTGGGGACTATATCCTGGCATTTAGCGGGCGCGATGCGGCGGGGAATCAGTCCCTGTTGCCCGGAGGGCCAGAGACGACGGTCTTTCGGCGGACGTTTCGCCTGCAGGTGCCCACGCCGATGGTGATTCCACTGACACCGGGCTGGAACATCATTAGCCTGCCCTTTGCCCCCGCCTCCCGTGCTGTCAACTCGGTGCTGGCTGATACGGATGTGGATATGGTGATGACCTGGGACGGGGTGGCGGGGACATTTCTGGTGGCCCGGCGCAACCCGACGACACGCCTCTTTGAGGGGGATATCTCCACTCTAGAGGTGGGGCGGGGTTACTATGTGCGCTCCACTTCCTTCCGTCCCTTACGCTTGACCCCCGCCCCGGCTGGGCCTGGCGGCCCTCCCCCCCAGCCCCCAGCGGCCATTAGCCTGCGCTCCGGCTGGAACCTTATCGGCATCGTGAGCGGGGCGCGCCCTCCTGTCGCATCGTTGCCCGCCGATGCCTACTTTGCCACCCTGCGGACAGCGGCGGGCACACCCGCCTGGAGCCGTGCCTACTGGTATGACAGTGTTACCCAGACCTGGCACTCCCTCACGCCGGGGCAGGTATGGCCAGCGGGGAGCATCCATCCCTGTACGGGGGTGGTGCTGACCGCTCCCCAGCCGGCGGAGGTGTGTGTGGGGAAAGGCTATTGGGTATTCGTGCCCCAGGACAGCATCCTTGTGCCGTAGAGGGGGGTGGCGGGCGCGCTATGTGCCCGGCGCGCTGCGCGCTGTCAGGACCACCACTTGAGGCTCGGAGGGTAGGGAGGAACGGCTGACCGCCAGGCGCGGCTGGGGTGTCGGGGTGCCGACCCCCGCCTCTTTCAGGAAAGGCTCCAAGGGGTGCAGGGAGACCGCCACTCCCGGCAAGGCGTAATGCATGGGGATGATCGCCCGCGCCCCCAGTAGGCGGGCTGTCTCCACCGCCTCCCGGGGGGAAAGGGTGCACATGCCACCCACCGGCACCAGCAGGATGTGGACACCTCCTATCTCCTCCACGAGATGGCTGGCCGGCACGGATGCCAGGTCGCCCAGGTGGGCGATAGCCAATCCTTCCATTTCGATGACGAACACGGTGTTGCGGCCGGAGGGGCCCGCCTTTTTGGACAGGGGTGTGCGGTAGCCACGGATATATACCCCCGCCACTTCGTATTCCCCCGGCCCCAGCAGGGCCTTATAGTTTCCTTGGCATGCCTCCAGCCAGCGATGATGGGGATGATCGTGGCTAGAGGTTACGATGCGCACCTCCAGGGGGGACAGGCTCCACCCCAAGGAGGGGGCAAAGGGATCGGTAACCAGGGTGACCTCGCCCGATCGGATCAGGAAGCAGGAATGGCCCATCCAGAGAATGTCCACGGCGCTTCTCTCCTATGGAGAGAGTCATTGGCTTCAGTATATACCGTGTGCTCAGTGGGGGGCGTGCGTGGGGTGCCCTGTGGGTTGGGGCGGAGAAGGGGGTAGAGCGCCCCGCGGGGGGTGCGCGCACGTGGGGGACATACACGCCAAGTCGGCCTCTGTATGGTATCCTAAAAGGTCTACTGCACCACACTAGGGGGTGGCGTGTGTGTGGCATCGTCGGCTACACGGGCGCGCGCGCGGCCGCACCCATTCTTCTGGAGGGTTTGGGCCGACTAGAATACCGGGGCTACGATAGCGCCGGCCTGGTGGTGGTGTCGCCCACGGGTGCCCTGACCGTGCGGAAGACACCGGGGAAACTGGTCAACCTCGTTGCGGCTTTGCACGAGGGAGGGATGCCCGTGGGCACCTGGGGTTTGGGCCACACCCGTTGGGCTACCCACGGTGCCCCTACCGAGGTGAACGCCCACCCCCATCTGGACTGCACGGGCACCATCAGTGTGGTGCACAACGGCATCGTGGAGAACGCGGGCGAACTGGCCCGCCAGTTGGAGGACGCGGGGCACCGCTTCGTCTCGGAGACGGATACCGAGGTGATCGCCCACCTGCTGGAGCAGGCCATTCGGGACGGGAAAACCTTGGAGGATGCCCTCCGCTGGACCGCCCAGCGCCTGCGGGGGGCCAATGCCATCGCCGTGCTCTGGGCACACCAAGCGGGGCATGTGGCAGCGGTGCGCCTGGGCTATGCGGGGGGCATCATAGTCGGCTATGGGCAAGGGGAGATGTTCCTGGCCAGCGATTTACAGGCCCTTCTCCCCTATACGCGGCGCGTGGTGCACCTGGCGCATGGAGAGATGGCCATCGTCACGCCCAGCGGGGCTTCCTACTGTACCCTGGACGGGCGTCCCTTGCAGAAGGAGCCGGTGCTGGTCCCGTATACGGTCGCCACCTCGGGCAAAGGTTTCTACCGCCATTTCACTTTAAAGGAAATTTGCGAACAGTCGGAGGCCATGACCAGTGCCTTGCGGGGACGCCTGCACCTCCACGCCCGTGCGGATGTGGCGCTGGAAAGGGAGATGCATCCTTTGGAGGCCGTACTGCCCCATGTGTCGCGGGTGGTGTTGGTGGGGATGGGTACCAGTTTCCACGCCTGCCAGGTGGGGCGGGTCTTTGTGGAGAACCTGGCGGGTATCCCCGCCGAGGCCGACAACGCCTCGGAGTTCCGCTACCGTAACCCCGTTCTGGACCGCCGAACCCTGCTGGTGGCCGTGACCCAATCGGGGGAGACGGCCGATACCCTCAGTTGCATGGCCGAGGCCCGCCAAAGGGGGGCTTCGGTGCTGGCCCTGTGCAATGTGGAAGGCTCCGAGGCCACCCGCCAAGCTGATGGGGTGCTCTACCTCAAGGCGGGGCTGGAGGTGGGTGTGGCCTCCACTAAGACCTTTCTCAACTCGCTCCTGACCCTCTATTTGCTGGCGCTGCACCTGGGCAAGGTGCGGGGCACCCTCTCAGCTGCCTCCCGGAGCGAGGCCATTGGGCACCTCATACGCTTGCCGGCCCTTGTGGGGGAGTTGGTGGAGAACACCCAGGCCGTGTGCCAAGCCTTGGCCGAGCGTTACTTTAAATACCACTCCTTCCTGTATCTGGGGCGGGGGGTGTTGTATCCCATTGCGTTGGAGGGGGCTCTCAAACTGAAGGAGTTGAGTTACATTCACGCCGAGGGCTACGCCGCCGGGGAGATGAAGCACGGCCCCATCGCCCTATTGGATCCCGAGGTGCCGGTGGTGGCCCTGGCCCCCCAGGGGCGCCTATACCCCAAGATGCTGTCCAACATTGCGGAGGTGCGGGCGCGGGGAAGCCCCGTCATCGCCATCGGCACCCAGGGCGATACGGCCCTGGCCCAGAAGGTGGAGCACTTCCTGCCCATTCCACCAGTGCCCGAACTGCTGACGCCCTTTGTGGCCGTGGTGCCCCTGCAACTGCTGGCTTATTACATCGCCGTGCGGCGGGGATGTGATGTGGACCAGCCCCGTAACCTGGCCAAGTCTGTTACGGTGGAGTAGGGGCCAGCCTGAGGTGTCCCTCGGGCTTCCCCGGGATGGGGTGAGGGCCCCCCTTGACAATGTTGATTTGTTGACGCATTATTCCTTTGTAGGAGTGTGAATGCTTCTGGACGGGGGGAGGGCGTATGCGGGTCTCTATGAAGGTGGACTACGGGGTGCGGGCGTTGGTGGAGTTGGCCCAGCGCTACGGCGAAGGGCCCGTGCCCACGGCCGATGTGGCCGCCCACCAGAATATCCCGGAGCCCTACCTGGACCAGCTGCTGAGCATCTTGAACAAGTCGGGGTTTGTGCGGAGCCGGCGCGGCCCCCAGGGGGGGCATATGCTGGCCCGCCCACCCCACGAAATCACATTGGAGATGGTGATGCGCACTCTAGAAGGCACGGCGGCCCCGCTGGACTGTTTGGACGAGCCCTCGGAGTGTATCCTCTCCAGCGCCTGCGCCCAGCGGCAAATCTGGCGCTCGGTAGAGGAAGCGGTCCAGAGCGTGCTGAGTTCCACCTCTATCGCCGACCTGGCCAACCGCCAGAGGCAGCTGTCCACCCGGGGTCTGTATCAAATCTAACCTCTCGGCACAAGCCGGTGCCCCGCTTCCCGCGCCAGCCCGCGCTGGGGACGGGGCTTTTTCCTTGTCAACGAGGTGAGGGGAGATGACAACGCAGACCACCCAGCCTATGATCCTGACCCCCGAGCAGGTGAAGCGCTATAGCCGGCATATCATCATGCCCCAGGTGGGGAGCGCCGGCCAGCGCAAAATCCGCCAGGCCCGGGTCCTCATCGTGGGGGCAGGCGGACTCGGCTCCCCCGCTGCCGTCTACCTCGCCCTGGCGGGTGTGGGCACCCTGGGCATCGTGGACTTCGATGTGGTGGATCTGTCCAATCTCCAGCGCCAAATCCTCCACCATACCGATGATGTGGGGCGCCCCAAAGTCCTCTCGGCAGCCGAGAGCATCCGCGCCTACAACCCCGATGTGCAGGTGGAACTTCATGAGACCCGCCTCACGTCGGAGAACGCTTTGGACATCATCGGGCGCTATGACATCGTGGTCAACGGGGCCGACAACTTCCCCACCCGTTACCTGCTCAACGACGCCTGCTACTTTCTGAGGAAGCCCTTGGTGGACGGGAGCATCCTGCTCTTTGATGGCACCGCCACGGTGTTCGTGCCGGGGAAGGGGTGCTACCGCTGCCTGTTCCGCAATCCGCCCCCGCCGGGGGCTGTGCCCAACTGCGCCGAGGCGGGGGTGTTGGGAGCCATGACGGGCATCGTGGGGAGCATCCAGGCCGCCGAAACCCTCAAACTGATTCTGGGCATTGGCCAGCCCCTGGTCTCCCGCCTGCTCCTGATTGACGCCTTGGCTATGGAGTTCCGCATCATCCGCCTACGGCGGGACCCCACCTGCCCCTTGTGCGGGGACAACCCCACCGTTACCCAGTTGATTGACTACGAGGAGTTTTGCGGACTGCGCCCGCCCACCAGAGAAGGGACGACGGGATAGAACGATGACTGCAGCGGCACGCTTCACTCCCGACCTGGCCGGCTTCCGCAGTGGTCTGCTGAAGCGGGACATCTTGGACGCTATCGGCAATACGCCGATGGTGCTCCTGCGGCGCATCAGCCCCAACCCCCGGGTGCGCATCTTCGCCAAACTGGAGGGGCAGAACCCTTCGGGAAGCGTCAAGGACCGCATCGCCAAGTATATGATTGAGCAGGCCGAGGCCCAGGGCCTCTTGACGCCTGACAAAATCGTTTTGGAGCCCACCAGCGGCAACACGGGCATTGCCCTGGCCATGGTGTGCAAAGTGAAGGGCTATCGTATGGTGGCGGTGATGCCCGAGTCCGTCAGCCCGGAGCGGGTGCAACTCCTCCGGGCCTATGGGGCCGACATCGTGTTTACCCACGGGAGCCGGGGCACCAACTACTCCATCTTGGTGGCGCGGGAGATGGTGGAGCGGGAGCCGGAGAAGTACTTTATGCCCTACCAGTATGGCAACGAGGCTAATCCCCGCGCCCACTATGAGACCACCGGCGCTGAGATCCTGTCCGCCTTGCCGGAGGTGGATGTGTTCGTGGCGGGGCTGGGCACAGGGGGCACCCTCATGGGCGTGGGACGACGCCTGAAGGAGCATAACCCGTCGGTGAAGGTGGTGGCCGCTGCCCCCGACCCGGAGGAGACCATTGAGGGCCTGCGCCGCCTGGAGGACGGCTTCGTGCCGCCCATTTTGGACCTCTCCCTGCTGGACGGGCGCATTATGGTGAAGAGCCAGGAGGCCTTCGCCACCACCAAGGAACTGATGGACAAGGAAGGCATCTTCGCCGGCGTCTCCTCGGGTGCGGTGGTGGCGGTGGCCAAACGCCTGGCGACCCGTATGCAGGGGGGAAACATCGTCTGCTTGTGCGCCGACGGGGGCTGGAAGTATCTGAGCACCAGCCTGTGGACGCGGGAGTATTCCGCCCTGGAACCCGAGGTGCGGGGGAAGGTATGGTGGTAACCCCTCCGATGGGCACTCCTGGTAGGAGCGTGCGCCCCTTGAGGGGGCCCGCAGACACCCCTCCTCCACCCGTGTGGGGGATACAGGTGAGGGGAATGCTTTCCTCCCCGTGCACAGAACACATCAGGAAAGGAGGGAACATGGGCCTCTGTTGTAGGTGTTGTGGCGTTGCCAGGGGGCCATAAGGCGGGCGCTTGGGCGTAGCGCCTTTGGGCCCCCGAAGCACCCTTCGGGGGCTTGCTGTTTCTTAATGCAACTCACATCACGCAAAGGAGGCGTGGATGACAACGCAGGTCAACGAGCATCAGACCGTGGACACCTCCGGCACCTTGTGTCCTCTGCCGGTGATCGCCGCCAAACAGGCCATGGATAAACTCGGCAAGGGCCAGGTGCTGAAAATCATCGCCACCGACCCCGGCGCCAAAGCCGACATTCCCAGTTGGGCACGGGCGTCGGGGCATACCCTCCTCAAGCAGGAGGTGCAAGGCAAGCGGTTCGTCTTCTGGGTGCAGAAGGGATAGGAGGTGCCTATGGCCACAGCCGTGCAGACAAGACCCCTACAGGAACTCCTGGAGCAGTTCGCTGCGCTCCACCGCCAGGCCCACGAGCAGGAGACCAAGCGGGTGGCCATCGTGGCCTCAAAGGGCACTCTGGATATGGCCTATCCTGCCCTCATCCTGGCCACCACGGCCGCCTCTATGGGGATGGAGAGTGCGGTCTTTTTTACCTTTTATGGATTGAACATCCTGCACAAGCGCAAATCCCGCTCCCTGCGGGTGGCCCCTCTGGGTAATCCTGCTGCCCCCATCCCTGTGCCCAACATCGTCGGGGCCATTCCCGGCATGACCCAAGTGGCCACCTGGGTGATGCAGTGGATGATGCGTCGGCAGAACATGCCCTCGGTGCAGACCTTGCTGCAGACGGCCAAGGGCATGGGCGTCAAGCTCATCGCCTGCTCTACCACTATGGGCGTGATGGGGGTAAAGGAGAGCGACCTGATAGACGGGGTGGACATCCAGGGGGCGGCATCCTTCCTGGAGTTCGCCTCCAAGGCGCACATTACACTGTTCATCTAGGCTACACACAAGGGAGGGAAACATGAGTACCACTGCCGGCTATGCCCATCCTGTCTTGGTGGAGACCTCGTGGGTCGCCGAGCATCTCAACGACCCGAAGGTGCGCATCGTGGAGGTGGATGTGGACACCTCCGCCTACGAGCAGGGGCACATTCCCGGGGCGGTGGGCTGGAACTGGAAGACCCAATTGCAAGCCTCGCCCCAGCGGGATGTGGTCTCCAAGGAGGGGTTTGAGGCCCTCTGCCGCGCCTCCGGCATCGCCAACGACACCCTGGTGGTCTTCTACGGGGATAACAACAACTGGTTTGCTGCCTACGCCTACTGGCTGGCCCGTTATTACGGGCATCCCCGGGAACTGCTGCGCCTGCTGAACGGCGGACGGGCCAAGTGGGTGGCCGAGAAGCGCCCCCTGACGCGGGAGGTCCCCTCGTATCCGCCCACCACCTATACCGCCCAGGCCCCCGACTTCACCGTGCGGGCCTTCCGGGACTATGTGTACCTGTCGGTGGTCAATAAAGCGCAGGTGGCGCTGGTGGATGTGCGCTCGCCACGGGAGTACTCGGGGGAGTTGCTGGCGCCCGAGAACCTGCCCCAAGAGGGCTCCCAGCGGGGAGGCCACATCCCTGGGGCGATCAACATCCCCTGGAGTCTGGCGGTGCGGGAGGACGGGACCTTCAAATCGGCCGAGGAGCTGCGGGCGCTGTATGCGGGGCGGGGCATCCTCCCCGACAAAGAGGTGGTAACCTATTGCCGCATCGGCGAGCGGAGCGCCCACACCTGGTTCGTGCTCCAGGAGTTGCTGGGCTACCCCAAAGTGCGCAACTACGACGGCTCGTGGACGGAGTGGGGGAGCGTGGTGGGGGCCCCCATCCGCACCGGCCCCCAGCCCTAAGGGGCAGAGAGGGGTGCGCTTCTCCGCACGGGGAGGAGCGCACCCCCCTTCGTCCTACGGATGCGGGGTGGTGGCGTAGGACAGAGTGCGCTGGCGCACGGCGTCCATGTCCACGATACGGGCTTGCACCAAACTCTCCAGAAAGGCGGCGCGTTGGGTAACCTCGGCGCACAAGGCGGGATGGGTGAGCCCTAGCCGCTGGGCCCAGACTCGCCCCGGGGGGCCGTCCACAGCGTGGCGGAAGGTGGATGCCCGTCCATCCCACCAGGCTAGTCGCGCCGTGGGGGGGTACCGACTGGATGGGGTCGGGGGGAGCACAGCATACACTTGGGACAACCGACGGACGATGCCTCTCGGCTCGTAGACCACATCCACAAAGCCCAACAGGTGCAAGGAAGAGGCCAACTCGCAACTGACGCTGTTGGGCAAACCCATCAGTTGTTCAAAGACCTCCTGGGGGGTGGTGGCGTGCATGGTGGCACCCAGGGAGTAGCCCTTGCTCAGGGCCTCAAAGACGCGCCGCACCGCCGGCCCCCACAGGTAGGAGGGAAGATGGTCGCTAATCTCATTCACCATAATGTAGGTGCGGGCGGGGTCGGTCTCCTGAAGCCAGGCGAAGTCCTCCCGCCAGCCCCAGGTGTAGACCACTTCGTAGTGAGGGGGGAGGAGGGCAATCAGGGCGGTGAGGAGGGTGGTCTTGCCGGCCATTGGGGGCTCGGAGGCGAAGATGAGGGAGGCCTTGCGCTCCACCGCCAGCCACAGGAGGGCGGCCAAAGGGGTATCTAAGGTGCCAGCCTGCACCAGTTCCACGATGGAGAGGGGTTGGGCCAGCCAGGCGTGGCCCCCCCACCAGCCATACGGCCGATGCCACCGCTTTCCGGCGTGCACCCTGCCCCCTTTTAGCGCACCACCCGTTTGCGCCGATTGACCACATAGTCCACAAGCACATACTGGCCCAAGCGATCCGGCGTGGTGTAAAAGGCCCGCCCCCGGTTGATGCGGGTCATCCGCTCCACGAAGTGCACCAGGTGGTAGTTGCTCTCCAGCATGAAGGTGTTGATGATGATGCCCTCCTGGGTGCAGCGGCGCACCTCCTTGAGGGTCTCCTGAATGGTGCGCCACGAGGGGGGATAACTGAACCAGGCCTGCCCCTCTTCTATGTGGGCTGTGGGTTCCCCGTCGGTGATGACCACAATTTGACGGGTGGCGCTCTTGTGGCGGGTGAACAGCTTGCGGGAGAGCATGAGCGCATGGTGCAAGTTGGTGCCCGACACCCAGGCGTTCCAGGTTATCTGGGGTAGGTCTTCGGGTTTGATCTGCATGGCATAGTCGGAGAAGCCGATGATGTACAGGACGTCTCGGGGGTACTGGGTGCGAATGAGGGTGGAGAGGGCTAGGGCGACCTTTTTGGCAGCCTGGAAGGAGCCGAACAGGCCCATGCTCCGGCTCTGGTCGAGGAGGAGGCAGGTGGCGGCCTGGGTGAGGTGCTCCCGTTCGTTGACCTCGAAGTCCTCCACGCGGAAGCGGACGGGAAGGGTGGGGCCAGTGCGCCGCAGGGCATTGAGGATGGACTTGCCCAGGTCAATATCCAGGCCGTCGCCGAACTGGTAGGGGCGGGTGCTCCCGCTCAGGTCGGGGCCGGTGCCTTTGCACACCACGTGATGCCCGCCGGGGCGGTCCTTCTTCAGGTGCAGGAACACCTCTTTCAGGGCCTTCTGCCCGATGCGGCGCATGCCCTTGGGGGTCAGTTCCAGCCGCTTGCCCCTGTGCTGCAGGTAGCCTTCCTCCGCCAGTTGCCGGAGGATGCGGTGCATCTCCTCCACGATGCGGCGGGCATGGGGGCCCAGCACCTCCTCCACCTGGTCCAGGTCTATCCTGTCCAGGTCGCCCGTGCGCATGGCCTGCTGGATGTGCTCCTCCAGTTCGTCCATTGCGTGGAGGGTGCGCATCATCTCCATGGCCTGGTCCAAATCCAGGCTCTCGTCGCCTGAGAAGGAGAAACGGTGCCCCCATTCGTCCACGGGGAACAGGGCGTTCAGGTAAGCCGCCAACTCGGCCAGGTCGCGCATGGTGGCCTCGTCCAGGACGGAGCGCAAAAGGTCGTCCAGTTCCTGGCGCTGGGCAGGGGAAAGGCTCTCCAAAAGGGATCGGGCCATAGCCATCTGGCGAGCCAGGCGCTCCAGCAGTTCGTCCAGGGAGCGGGGGGGATTGGGGCCGAAGAAGTGGCCGAAGCGGCGCATAAACCCCTGAAAGTCGGGCTCCTGGCCCTGTGCCCGCTGGCGGAGCATCTGGTTGAGGGCCTGGAGCATCTCGCGGATTTGTCGCCACTGCTCGGGGGTCATGCCCTGCAGGGCTTGACGCAGGCCCTGGACGAAGTTGTCCAGAACCCGCCCGCGCAGCATCTCCAGCAGCTCCTGGAACTCCCGCTGGGCTTCGGGGGAGAAGAACTCGTAGGAGGAGAGTTGCTGGATGGCCCCCGCCAGGCTCTTAGGGAGATTGTCCAGGAATTCCCTGCTCTTTTGGGCGCGGGCCAGCACCATATCCCGCATGCGTTGGGCCAGGGGGTCGTCCTTCTGCTGGTCGGCCTTGCGGGTAACCTCGTCCACCCTCTGGTCAATGGCGTGGCGCTCGGTCTGCAGGATGTGGTCCAGACGCGTGCGCAGATCCTCCAGGATGCTGTCCAGGTTGTAACGCTGGAGGCGCTCCTGGCGCAGACGGCGGAGGCGCTCCAACAGGTCGCGTAGCCCCTCAAGACGCTGTCCTTGAGGGTCGCCGATGCCGAGCCGAAGCAGGTCGGTTAGGGCGCGGGACAGGTCGCCGTGATCCAGGTAATCCTTAGCCAACTTGTCCAGAACCTGCTCCAAATCCGGGGCGAACACCTGCTGGGTGCCATCCCATCGTGCATAGCGATAAAAAGTCGGCATACCCCACCCCGCCTTTGGGAGATGTGTTGGCAGGCCTAGGCCTGAGGCTATGATACTCCGTATGCTCGCCCTGTCAATGGGCGTGAGACGTCGCCGTGCGCTGTTGCGGATGCTCCGTATCCGTAGCGCACTTTACCCACGCCCACCCGTGACCTGTATATCCATGCTGATATCTAGGGCTTTGGCCGAGTGGGTCAAGGAGCCGGAGGAGATGAGGTCTACCCCCGTCTCGGCCACGGCCCGCACCGTTTCCAGGGTAATGCCCCCCGAGGCCTCCAGGACGGCCCGCCCCTTGGCCAGGGCTACTGCCTTGCGCATATCCTCCAACGTCATGTTGTCCAACAGAATGAGGTCGGCTCCCGCTTCCAGAGCCTCGTGCACCTCTGCAAGGGAGGTAACCTCCACCTCCACGCGGAGGGTGTGGGGGGCATAGCGGCGTGCGCGCTGGACGGCGTCCCGCAGGGACAAGCCCTGGGTGCGCAGGACGGCCAGATGGTTGTCCTTGATGAGTATCCCATCCCCCAGGTTCATGCGGTGGTTGCGCCCGCCGCCGATGCGCACGGCGTATTTCTCCAGCAGGCGCAGGCCGGGGACGGTTTTGCGGGTATCCACAATACAGGCCTTGGTGCCGCGGAGGGCCTCGGCGAACTGGGCGGTGGTGGTGGCGATGCCGCTGAGGTGCTGGAGGAAGTTCAGGGCTGTGCGTTCCCCTTTCAGGAGGGAGGCCACCCGCCCCCGCACTTCCAGAATGCGCTGGCCCGGCCGCAGGCGCTCTCCATCCCAGGCGAGGATGGTGCCCTCCACCTCGGGGTCAATCTGGCGGAACACGGCTAACGCGATGTCTACACCGCACAGGACGCCCTCTTTTTTGGCGAAGACGATCCCTGTGCCCCGCAAGTCGGGGGGGATGAGGCAGTCGGTGGTGGGGTCGCCCAGGCAGAGGTCCTCCTGGACGGCGCGCCGCACCAGGTCTTGGACTTCGGGAAGGCCCAGGAGCCACACGGTCCACCTCCTCACTGCACCAGAACGATGTGCTTCTGCCAGGCGGGGTCGGTGTGGGGGTAATCGGTGCGGAAGTGGGCGCCACGGGACTCGGTGCGGCGCACAGCCGCCTCGGCCATCAGCCGTCCCACGACCACCATGTGAGCCAGTTCCTGGCTGTGGCGTTCGGTGGGTGGGGGAAGGGTGCGCTCCCAGGCGGCCAGGACACGGCACGCCCGCAGGAGGCCTTCGCCGTTGCGCACCAGGCCCACCATCTCCCACATCAGATCCTGCAGGTGGCGCAGGGTCAAGGGGGGGATGTCGGCACAGGGGACATCCCGGCGCTCCAGGCGGTAGACCACCTCGGGGCGGTGGTGCGGAGGGGCGTCGGCCCCCTCGCCCAGGGTGCGGCGGACTACGCGGTGGGAGAACACCACTGTCTCCAGCAAGGAGTTGCTGGCCAGGCGGTTGGCCCCGTGCACGCCCACACAGGCGCACTCCCCACAGGCATACAGGTTGGGGATGGTGGTCTGGCCCCACAGGTCGGTCTTCACCCCGCCCATCATGTAGTGGGCGGCGGGGGCCACGGGGATGGGCTGACGGGTGATGTCCAGGCCGTACTGCAGGCATGTGCGGTAGATGGTGGGGAAGCGGGAGGTGATGCGTTGGGGGGGCAGGTGGGTGATGTCCAGGAGCACGTAGGAGGTGCCGGCCTTCTGCATCTCGGTGAGGATGGCACGGGCGACCACATCGCGGGGGGCCAGATCGCCCTGGGGGTGGTAGGCGTGCATGAAGGGGGTGCCGTCGGGGGTGCAGAGGCGTCCCCCCTCGCCCCGCACCGCCTCGGAGATGAGGAAGGGGGGTGCCCCGGGCAGACGCAGGGCGGTGGGATGGAATTGAAAGAACTCCATATCCATCACCTGGGCACCGGCGCGGAAGGCCAGGGCCACGCCATCCCCGGTGGCCACATCGGGGTTGGTGGTGTAGCGGAAGAGGCGCCCCGCTCCCCCAGTGGCCAGGACGATGTGTCGGCCCCGATACTCCTGGCGCACACCCGTGCGGGAGTCCATCGCCTCTACCCCGATGGCTACCCCGCTGGCCTCGTCCACCAGGATGCGGGTTACCATGCTCTGCTCCACGATATGGACGGTGTGTCCCCGGATGGCCCCCACCAGGGTCATCTCTATGTAGGCTCCTGTGGCGTCGCCCCCGGCGTGGAGAACGCGGGGTCTGCTGTGGGCACCCTCGCGGGCGAGGGCAATTTCCCCGTGCAAAGTGTCAAAGGGCACGCCCAGGCGAATCAGGTCGGCGATGCGCTGGGGGCCTTCTGTGACCAGCACCCGCACCGCTTCGGGGTCGCACAGGCCCGCCCCGGCCTGAAGGGTGTCCTGCATATGCATGTCTGGCGAATCGTCGGGACCCAGGGCAGCGGCGATACCCCCTTGCGCCCAGCGGCTGTTGTTGTCCTCCAGGTTGCCCTTGGTGATGACGAGAACTCTCCCGTGCTCCCGGGCGTGGAGGGCGGTAAAGAGACCAGCAATCCCGCTCCCGATGATGATGTAGTCGTAGGACGGGGGCATGGGGCCTCCTGGGTACGAGTACGCCTCGGCGGACAGCCCTGCCGATATCTTCTAGACCACCTGGAGCATCTTGTCCAGGGCCACCTTGGCCCAGTAGGCGATGTGGGGGGGAACCAGGATTTCGTTGACCACCTCGCCCCGCAGGAGGGCATCCGTTACCCACAGGAGGTAGGCGGGGTGGATGCGGTACATGGTGGAGCAGGGGCAGATGATGGGGTCCAGGCAGAAGACGATCTTATCGGGGTTCTCCTGGGCGATGCGGGTTACCAAGTTGATCTCGGTGCCCACGCCCCACACGGTCCCCGGCGGGGCGGAGGAGATGGTCTTGACAATATACTCGGTGGAGCCCACATAGTCGGCGCTTTGCACCACTTCCATGACGCACTCGGGGTGAACGATGATCTTGATATTGGGATACTTGGCTCGCGCTTGGCGGATCTGCTCCACCGTGAAGCGGGTGTGGACGGAGCAGTGGCCCTTCCAGAGAATGAGTTTGGCGCGCCGAAGGGCATCGGGTGTGAGGCCTCCCAAGGGCTTGAAGGGGTTCCACACGACCATATCGTCCAGGGAGAGGCCGAACTTGAGGCCGATGTTGCGTCCCAGGTGCTGGTCGGGGACGAACAGCATGCGGGGGGCCTGGGCGTAAGACCACGTGAACACCGCCAGGGCGTTGGAGGAGGTGCACACGATGCCCCCGTTCTCCCCGCAGAGGGCTTTGATGGCAGCGGTGGAGTTCATGTAGGTAACAGGGAGCACCTGGCCGGGGCCCAGCACCTCCTGGAGGCTCTGCCAGCAGTCGTAGACATCCTCGGTGGGGGCCATGTCGGCCATACTGCACCCCGCCATGAGGTTGGGGAGGATGACCCGCTGGTGGGGACGGCACAAAATACGTGCCGTTTCGGCCATGAAGTGCACGCCGCAAAAGATGATAAACTCGGCCTCCTCCTGCTGGGCGGCCAGTTGGGAGAGTTTGAAGGAGTCGCCGCGGAAATCGGCGAACTGGATAATGTCGGGGCGCTGATAGTGGTGGCCGAGGATGACCACCCGTTTGCCCAGTTTGCGGCGGTTGTCCCGAATGCGGGCGACCAGTTCCTCGGCAGTAAGGTTCATATACTCGGGGGGGAGGCGTTGCCAGCGGACACCCGCCTTCCACTCCTCCTTGAGGGGGAGGGTTTTCAGGTCGTCGGTGCGGCAGAAGGCCGATTGTTCCAGTTCCGTCAGGGGCACCCGGGGCGTCTTGACCCGCACTTCTACAGCCATGCCGACCCCCCTTTTTACCGTCCAGCGCCCACAGGCTCTCCCTGCAAGGCCCAGGGGCTGGTCTTGGTAATGCGCACATCCACCAGTTTGCCCAGGTAATCCCGTTGCCCGTCGGCGAAGAACACCAGTTTATCGGTATCGGTGCGCCCGCGCCACTTGCCCCGCTCCTGGCCGTCCACCAGCACCTCTACCGTCTTGCCCAAGTAGCGGGCGTTGAGGGAGGCGGCGATGCGCTCCTGCAGGCGCTCCACCTCTTGGACGCGGCGGCGCTTCTCCTCGGGGGGCACATCGTCGGCCATCTTGCGGCTGGCGATGGTGCCCGGGCGCTCCGAATAGGGGGCAATGTGCACCTTATCAAACTGCACCTGGGCCAGCAGGTCCAAAGTCCGCTGGAACTGGGCCTCCGTCTCCCCGCAGAAGCCCACGATCACATCCGTAGAGAGGGCCACAGCGGGAACGGCGGAGCGGATGCGCTCAATGAGGCGCAGGTAGTCGTCTCGGGTGTAGCCCCGATGCATGCGGGCGAGAACCTCATCGTCGCCCGCCTGGACGGGGATGTTGATGTGCTTGCACACCTTCTCCAAGCGGGCAACGGCCTGAATGATGCGGTCGGTCATGTCGGCGGGGTGGGAGGTGAGGAAGCGGATGCGCGCGATCCCAGGGACGGCGTGCACCGCTTCCAGAAGGTCGGCCAGGTCGGGCTTGCCGGGGAGGTCGTGGCCGTAGCGGTCCACGATTTGCCCCAGGAGCACCACCTCCCGCACGCCCCGCTGGGCCAGCAGGTGCACCTCCCGCACCACCTCCTCCAGGGGACGGCTCACCTCCCGCCCCCGCCGATAGGGGATGATGCAAAAGGTGCACATGCGGTCGCACCCGTGGATCACCGGGATGTAGGCGCTGACAGTCGGGCGCGGGGGAACGAAGGAGGTGAGGCATCCCTCCCAGGCGATTCCCAGGCGTTGGCTCACCAGATCTAGGATGGGCTTATACTCTTGGGGGCGTGCAAACACATCCACGTAGGGGAACCTTTGGCGGAGGGCGTCGGTTTTCGGGCCGACCATACACCCCATGAGGGCGATGATACGGTGGGGGAAGCGCTCCTTGAGGGGCTTGACCAGGCCCAGGGTGCCCACCACCTTGTCCTCGGCGCTCTGCCGCACCACACAGGAGTTGAGGACGATGACATCGGCCTGGCGCAGGTCGGGGGCCTCCTCCAAGCCCAGTTGGAGCAGGGCGCTGGCCAGGCGCTCCGAATCCGCCTTGTTCATCTGGCATCCGATGGTCCAGATGGCGAAGGTGCGCAGATGCCCCAGGCCAGGGGAGGCCGGGGCCTCTGCGCCAGAGGCAGGGGTGCGCCACTGTAGGGGGGTACTCATCCCCATCCTCGTCCACAGCGGAGGTGGCGGAGGGAACGGGATTCGAACCCGTGAGGGGCCTTTTGGGCCCCCAAGCGCTTAGCAGGCGCCCGCACTAGACCACTATGCGATCCCTCCGCTACAGCCAGGATAGCAAGGGCCAGGCCCCCTGGCAATACCGATTTCGTAGGCAATTTCGTATCTGGGATGGTGCGTTCTTTCACAATCCAGGGGCGTAGGGGTGTCCGTCTGGGGAGGGGGTGCTTCCCCGTCGGCTTCCAGGGCTGCGGAGGCCCCCTGTGGGCGGCCAGATGCCCTTGGGGCTGGCTTGTCCGTTCCCCGTGTTCGTCGGTGCGTGACGACGGTTTTCGGACTTCTATGACGCTTGGAGGTGCGCAGTCTGTGGGAAGGGGTGCTCCCGGCGTCGGAAGCCTTGACAAGGGGGCGGGAGGGTGTTATTCTACACTCGGCGTCACGGGATGGCTGGGGGTGGAGCGCGCCGCGGCGGGCCATCTGCCGAGGGGGCTTCCCCAGGAGGGCATCCCGTGAGGCCACCGGGGGATACGGCCCTCAGGTCTCGCACAGGAGGCCCGGGCCCGTCGGCCTGGGGTGCGGGGGAAGCGCCGAGACGCCGACAGGGGCGGAGCGCGGGGACACGCACGGCGGACCTTGGGGCACGGTCTCCCTCCCTGCGGGGTGGGATGCCCCGCAGGTCTTTTTCGCCCCTGCGTCCCGTATCTGCTACCCTTGCCAACCCCTACCTGTGTGCCGCGCCCAGTCCTGCACCACCCGCTCGTCCCGGGGGAAGGCCAGCATCGGCAAAGCGTAGGGCGGGAAGAATCCCAGCGCTTCCACCTCGGGGCCGGGGGACAGGCTCCCCCGCACCACGCGGGCCAAGTACACGGCCAGCACGACGGGGTTGCCCTCCTCCGAGTAGAGCCCCAACAGAGGGCCCACCTCAATCTCCAGGCCGGTCTCCTCCCGCACCTCGCGGCGGGCCGCCTCCTCCACCCGCTCCCCTCGGTCTACATACCCGCCGGGCAAAGCCCACAGCCCCGCCCCTGGCTCCGTCTTCCTGCGGACGAACAGCAACGCCCCGTCGCACTCGACCAGGGCCACCGCCACCAGTTTGGGGTCTTGCCAGCAGACGACCCCACAGGCGGAGCAAACCATGCGCTCCCGCCCATCCACGACCTTTCCCCGCAGGGGGGCTCCACACTGCTGGCAGTAGACAGGCGGTGGGGGTGTCATATCGCCCCTACTCCTCGTCTTCCTCCTCTTCTTCCTCGGAGCGGGCGGCGGTGGGCACAGTTACCTGGGGGAGGAGCGGATGGGGGCGGTCCTTGGACGGACGGCGATGGGCAAGGCTCTGCAGGCGCTGGCGCAAATCCTGGAGGGCCGCCGGCTTCATCTGAGCGCACGAGACCACCACCCCGCTGATGCCTATATCCCGCAACGTCTCCAGTTCCCATGCCGAAGGGGGATGCTCTACCGGCACTAGCACCGGGCGCGGGATTTTCCCCCGCCACACGGCCAACTCCACCGCTGTTGCCAGGGAAAGGGGGGGCTTCACCGGCTCCGCCAGGATCACCCCATCCACAGGGAGGGGTTCCAAAGCGTTGGCCACCTCCTCGGGCACATCCTTTGGAAGGTGCACCACCCGTCCCAGGTCCTCGTGGTTCAAGGCCTCCAGGGGGGCACCCATGTCCACCACCAGGAAATCGGCGCCGTGCTGCAGGGCCTTCTCGGCCAGGGAGGCAGACCACGGCACAACCTCTACCCCCCAAGGGATACCCTGCGTCGCCTCCGCAAGGGCCTCTAACCCTTGCGGTGTCGGGGAGGGGAACAGGAAGGCATCGGGGTGTACGGCTCGAGCAGCGGACATGTCTTCGGGGTGGGACGCCGCAAGGATCAACAGGATGGGGGGAATCCGCTCCTCACGGCGAGTGGCAAACCCCAGCGGAGCGGGGGTGCCCTTGCTTGCCTGCTCTATCTTCTGAAACAGTTTGCTCATCCCTGGGCTCCGTTGGTGGACAACAAAGCCACCGGTCGGATTCGAACCGACGACCCGCGGTTTACGAAACCGCTGCTCTGCCGCTGAGCTACGGTGGCGTGTGGGAGAGGTTTTCCCCCTTGCTCATCATATCACCCCTGTGATGCGTTCGGAAAGCGTGTTCCCCTCCACGGTTTGAGGGGTCCTGAAGGCATCCTTGCACCCGTTCCCACGCCTCCCACAGGCCGGGCACCGTGGGCAGGGTGCGTATCGCCTCGGGGTCCACCCAGCGCATCTCCGTATGCTCCCAGTTCAGGCGGATGGGTGTGGGGTCGGCGATGCGGAAGGCGAAGGGGTGCACCCGCCACGCCCCTCCCTGTTCATGCTGCACTGTGAGGGGTGTGCCCTGGGCGCATAGGGTCAACCCCTCTGGGAGGAGGCCGGTCTCCTCCTGCACCTCCTGGTAGGCCTGGGCGAGGGGGTCAACCCCTGGCGGGATGGAACCACTCACCCCCGCCCACCTGCTGGGGCAGGTGCGCACCAGGGCGCTGCGGCGGAGCAGGAGCACTTTTCCCCCGTGAACCAGGAAGGCGGTAACCACGGGGCGTGGGCTGGTCTGGGAGCACATGCCTTTCTCTACTCCTTGCCCAGGAAGTCCAGAAGGAGGCGCGCGAAGGTGTGGGGTTCCTCGTAGTGGGGCCAGTGCCCGCTTTGGGGGAAAATGACTACCTGAGCATGGGGGGCTATCTCCCGCACGCGGAGGGCCTGGCGTACGGGGAAGATAACATCCCTCCCGCCCCAGACCACCAGAAGGGGGCAGGCCACCTCCCGCAGGCGATGGGCGAGGAGCACGTGCCGTTTCACACCCCAAAGATTGATACCATAGCGGAGGGCTTCCAGCACCGTCTCCCGGGCCCCGGGGCGGGCGCGGACGCGAGTGAGTTCGTCCACCAGGGCGGGGGTGATGTGGCGTGGGTCGGCGAAGATGAGGCGACGCAGAAGGCGCACCGTTCCCTGACGGGAGGGCTTTTCCAGAAATGCGCCCATGCCGGGCAGAGTTGCGAGGCGTAACGCCCAGGCCACCTCCCGACCCAATCCGGCGGGGTCCACCAAGATCAGATGGGAGACCTGCTGGGGGTGGTCGAGGGCGAAGCGCAGGGCGATGAGGCCACCCAAGGAGTTGCCCATCAGGGCGATACGGGGGATATCCAGAGCGTTCAAAAGGTCTTCCACCCAGGGGGTGGCGTAATCCAGGCGATAGGGATGGAAGGTCTCCGAGTCGCCGTGGCCAGGCAGGTCGGGGGCGATGAGGCGGCAGCGAGGGGTGAGCAAAGGGAAAAGGGGTTGCCACGTGATCCAGGATGCCCCGAGCCCGTGCAGGGCGAGGAGGGGACGCCCCGCCCCCTGGGCGACCAGGTGCACCTTGCGTCCCAGGAGGGTAACCTGGTGGTGGGCCTCAGCCGGGAGAGATATCGCAGCCATAGGGGTGGGGTGCCTCTGGGGGCAGGCCCCCTTGACAGGCGTCCCTCGCCCTCCTAGTGTACTAGATGGAGCGGGCGGGCGTAACTCAGCGGCAGAGTGTCTGCTTCCCAGGCAGAAAGTCGGGGGTTCAAATCCCCTCGCCCGCTCCACTGTCTTTTCCCCTTGTCTCTTGCCCCCGTCGCCTGACAGGAGGGCAATCCATCGTTCTATAGTGTTCGGCTTTTCAATCCCAGCATGGTTGGATGGGCGCGGGATTCACACCCCGGCGCGCTGCACGAGGCGGTCAGAAGAGACTGGGGGAGCCAGCGCTGACAGGAGGCGCAGGTGCTTTTACCCATGAGGCCAGGGGTGGGGAGGGGGTGCTCCGCCGCGCCTCTGGTCATCCCTTTGCTGGCTAGGAAGGTGAGAGAGTTCTCCGTGGGATGCGCACCGTGCCCCCCACCCGGAAAGTGGGGGAATGCCCTGGGCAAGGTAGCGGTAGACCGTCTCGGGGGCTATCTGGAGAAGGTCGCTACCTTTTCAGGGGTCAGGAGCACAGTGTCCAGGAGCACAAGGTCTTTGACCATAATTGTTTTTGTTTGCCCCCTCCGAAAGCAGACATACTTCGTTGGGTCGTGGGGATCTTTCAGTTTTTTCAAGCATTTGTCTCCACGATCGGAACGAAGAACAAGGAAGATGAGCCAGGAAGATGGGATTTAGGATGGCCCCGTCCAAACCACATAGCCGGCGCAGATGGTCAACCACAACCCTGGGGATCGGGAGCAGCGCACCAGTAGGGACGCCTCCATGGGCTAAACCCGTAACGCTTCACCATCCTCAGGCGAGGCCTCTCGCTTGTGCGCCTGTCTGAAACCCCACAGAGGGGCACTCAGCCGCCAGTGTCCCCTACTAAGCGCTCCCCCCTGTTACAATACCCCAGCAGGAAGGTTCGTTTATGCTCTCCTCCAAGCGCCTGGACATCGTCCGCCGGTCCAAACTCCTCCTCCCTGCCTCTGCCCTGGTGCGCACCCCTCTCCACCACCTGCGGGGCAACGCCGACGCCCTTATCGTCGACCTTCGCGACGCCCTGGACACCCGCCCCCTTATGGAAGAAGTCGCCTCCCGCCTGCGCGCTGTTGCTGGCCTGGGAGTAGACCTGTTCGTGTGCATTCCCTACGATGGCTTGTCTCGTGCCCTGGACCGTTTGGGCGGTGTGCGCCTGGACGGAATAGCCCTCTCCGCTCGTTCGCCCTCTGCCGTCCAGGAGGCCGACCGTGTCCTGTCTGCCTATGATGTCCCCGGCACTCCGCCCTTGCAGATAGACCTTTTCCTGGATACCCCCGGTGCCCTCCTCAACCTTTACGAGACGGCTACCGCCAGCGCGCGGGTGGTCTCCTTGACCGTGGACGAAACCGCTTTGGCACACGCCCTGGGTATCACCCCCTCGGCGGACATAGACCAGTTCTTTTACCCCCGAGGGCTGGCCCTGCTGGTGGCCCGCCTGGCCGATGTGCAGGCGCACGGTTTAGCCTTCGTCCCTCCTCATGCCGACGGCTCCCCTCCCTCCCTGGAGGAGCGGGCGGTGGTCGCCCGCAAGATGGGGCTGACCGGTGCCCTGTGCTCGACTCCCGAGGAAGCGGTCATCCTAAACCGTGCCTTTACTCCACCTGTGGAGGAGGTGCAGTGGTGCAGGAAGGCCCTGTGGGTGCTGGAGGACGCCCTGCGCCACGGCCTCGGCTCGGCCACCCTGGACGGCAAGGAGATGGTGGACATCGCCATGCTGAAGCACATCCGCACCCTCTTGGCACGAGAGTCGGCCATCTGTCGCAAGGACGCCCAGAAGGCCTGGGCTTTGGGGGAATAGGCGTGTCTCCCCTGCGCTCTTTGGTCCTGGTACCCGCCCACCAGACGGCACAGGTGGACTCCGTCCTCACCTGGGGAGCCGATGGTGTCGTGTTGGACTTGGATACCCTCGTCCATCCTCAACGCCGAGAAGAGGCGCGACGCCAGGTGGCCCGGCGTCTCCACAACCCCCCCGCAGCAACCGCTCTGTGGGTGCGCCTGCCCGCCGAGGCGTCGGCCGAGGATTGGCAGGCGCTACAGGGCAAGGGATTGGAAGGGGTCATCCTTGGGTGTGTAGAGGAGGTCTCCCAGGTAGCCACTGGTGCTGACCGCCTGCAGGTGCTGGAGAGGGAACATGGCCTGCCCCCGCACGCCGTCAGCCTTTTCCTTTCTCTGGACACGGGCAAGGGCTTGTGGCATCTGCCTGACCTGGTGCGCGCCAGTGCACGGGTGCGGGGGGTGGTGCTGGGCCTGGGCGACTGCGCTTATGACCTGACCGATGCGGAGGAGCCTGTGCCCTTCTACCGATTGCCTTTCCCCCGCTACGCTGCGCCCCTGTTCGTCTACAGCCGAACGGTTTACCTGGCCTGCGCTTTGGGCATACAAGGCTTTGTCTGTCTGGGCACTAGCATGGCCCCCACTGCCCCCGACAAGGGGCTTCTCGAGGCAGGGGCGCGGCGCGCAGCTGCCCTGGGCTTTACGGGGGCCCTGACCCTCCACCCCGAAGGGGTTATGGCATGCCACACCGCCTTTCCACCCCGCTAAACTGGGAACCAGGAGGCCAGCGATGGCCCAGAACCTCCCCCGCGTTCGACGCTCAGTCCTCATCATGCCGGTGAATGTGCCCCGCTTCATAGAGCGCGCCTGGACACGCAACGCCGACGCTATCACTTTAGACCTGGAGGACGCCGTCGCCCCCACGCAAAAGGCCCATGCGCGCACCTTAGTGAAGGATGCCATCCCCACCGTGGCCGCCGGCGGGGCCGAGGTGGGGGTGCGCATCAACCACGGCACGCCCCGCGAGGATTGCCAGGCCTCGGTGTGGCCCGGCCTCGCCTATATCGCCTTCCCCAAAGCCGAGTCCGCCCAGGAGGTGCACAGCCTGGACGCCATCCTCACCGCCCTGGAGCAGGAGCGGGGCCTCCCCCCTGGCTTTATAGAAATCCAGGCCATGATTGAAACGGCGCAAGGGGTCTGGAACGCTTACGCCATCGCCAGCGCCAGCCCCCGCATCCGCCAGTTTGGGGGCGTCTCCCCCGGGGATCTCACCGCCGACCTAGGCATTCACTTGGAGGCAGAGGTGGATGTGCTGGCCTTCGCCCGGGGGTGGACCGACCTGGTGGCCCGTGCGGTGGGGAAGGAGGTTACTAGCGGGGTGTGGTCGCCCGGCCCCCCTTTCGGCTACGCCGACCGGGAGGCCCTCCGGAAACGGGAGGAGGTTAAGCGCCGCGCCGGCTTCCGCACCGGTGGGGGCATTCACCCTGCCCAGGTAGAGGCGGCCAACGCCGGCCTCACCCCCACACCCCAGGAGGTCGCCCAGGCCCAGCGCATCCTGCACGCCTTTGCGACGGCCTGGGCACAGGGCGAGGCCTATGCTGTCGTGGATGGACGTCTGGTGGACAGGCGCGTCGCCGAGGCGCTACGCGAGTATCTCGCCTTCGCCCAGGCCTGTGCCCGCAAAGATGCGCACAAACGCCAGATGCAAGAGGCCATGCGCCAGAAGGAGAAGGCATGACCGACGGTCTTGTCAGCGATCTGCGGGTATTAGACATGTCCCAGGGCATTGCTGGCCCTCTGGCGGGCAAACTCTTGGCTGACCAGGGAGCGGAGGTGGTCAAGATAGAGCCCCCCGAAGGCGACTACGCCCGCCGGCGAGGCCCCTTCCCGCATGATATCCCCCACCCCGAAAAGAGCCTCACCTTCGCCTACTACAACACCGGCAAGAAGGGCATTACTCTGAACATCCGCACTCCCACAGGGGCCACCCTGCTGAAGGAGTTGGTGCGTCAAGCCGACATCCTCATAGAAGACCTGCGCCCGGGGGAGTTGGCGTCTTTAGGTCTTGGCTATGAGGCGTTGGCCCAGGTGAACCCCCGTCTGATTCTGGTGTCGGTTACCCCCTTTGGACAGTATGGCCCCTATAAGGACTTCGCTGCTGAGGACATCACCCTTCAGGCCATCAGCGGGTTCCTCTACCTCAGCGGGGATGCCGACAAGCCCCCTGTGCAGGTGGCCCTGGAGCAGGCCCAGATTATGGGCGGGCGGTGCGCCGCCATCGCCACCATGCTGGCGGTGATGGAGCGCTGGGCCTCGGGGCGAGGCCAGCATGTGGATGTCTCCATCGCTGAAGCGGTGGCTAGCCAGCCCCCCATGCACATCGTCCAGTACGCCTACGTGGGGGTGGTAACCACCCGCGGTCCCCGCACCCCTAATCCCACCGACGGCGACTACCTGCCCTGCAAGGATGGCTACATCTGTCTGACTACGGGCGGGGGCAACCCCTGGGAGAAATTCGCCCAGTTGTTCCAGGCTCCGGAGCTTTTGGACCCCCGCTTCGCCACGCGGGAGGGGCGCGCCCGCCACGGGGCCGAAATCCAGCGTCTTCTGGTGGAGCGCCTGCGGGAGCGGGGCAAGTATGAGGTGTTCCACACGGCGATGCAAGACCGTTTCGTCTTGGGGGTGGTGCAGACGCCTGAGGAGGTGCTGGCCTGCCCCCATCTCAAGGAGCGGGAGGCGTGGCAGGAGGTGAGCCACCCCTTTTGGGGCACCCTGCGCTACCCCCGTAACGGCTTTCGCCTCAATGGACGGCCCGCGGGGGATATCCGCCCCGCCCCCCTGCTGGGCCAACACAACGCCGAGGTGTTCTGCGAGTGGGTGGGACTGCCTCGAGACATCCTCCCCCGCCTGCGGGCGGAGGGCATCATCTAACAGACTTTCAAGGGCGCAATGAGACCAATCCTAGCGTGAGGGAGCACAGCATGATCGGTCAGGGCCAGACCACTGCCCCGTTGCAAGGGGTTCGCATCGTAAGCGTGGAGGACTACCTGCAACTCCCCTGGTGCACCGTCCTTCTGGCCGATATGGGGGCGGAGGTGATACGGGTGGAGTCCCTGGCGCGGGGCGAGACGCGCACGATGGGGCCCTATCCCGATAACCGCATCGGCCAGCGCTTTTGGGACCAGGGGGGCATCCATCATCTGTGGAACCGTAACAAGATGAGCCTCACCCTAGACCTCACCACACCCCAGGGGGTAGAGGCCTTCAAGGCTCTGGTGGCCATCAGCGATGTGGTGGCCGAGAACAACCGCGCTGGCGTGATAGAGCGCTTTGGTTTGGACTACGAGGCCCTGCGCCGCGTGCGCCCCGACCTGATTATGCTCCGCACCACCGGCTACGGGCAGACGGGGGCCTGGCGGCGGTATGGGGCCTTCGCCCGCACAGTGGACGCTGTTACGGGTCTTTCCCACCTGACGGGATATGCCGGAGGCCCCCCAGTGCGGGCCAATCCCTCCTATATGGACATCACCGCCGCCTGGAACAACGCCCTGGTCATCCTTATGGCTCTGCACTACCGCCGCCGCACTGGGCGAGGGGTGTTTATAGACATGTCTATGTATGAGACCGGGATTACCTGCATCGGGGTGGCCTTGCTGGAATGCCAAGCCTCTGGCACCTACCCGCCCCGCATAGGCAACGGGCACCGCTGGATGGTGCCCCACGGCTGTTACCCCTGCGCCGGGGAGGACGAGTGGGTTACCCTGGCCGTCCGCACCGAGGAGGAATGGCGCCGCCTCTGCCAGGTGATGGGTCGCCCCGACCTGCTCACCGACCCCCGTTTCGCCACATACCCTGCCCGCTGGCAGAACCGGGAGGCGTTGGATGCCCTCATCGCCGCGTGGACGCGCACCTTGGATAAGCGCACGGTGATGCATCGCTTGCAGGAGCAAGGCATCCCCGCCGCCGCCGTGTTCCACGCCAAAGACCTGCTGACTGACCCCCACTTCCGTCAGCGGGGCTTTTTCGAGCGCTACACCCACCCTCCCGAGGTGGAGGGGGTAGGCACCCGTGTCTACACGGGGCGTCCCTATCAGTTCTCCCGCTCTAAGGGCTCCATCCGTTTCATCGCCCGTCTGGGGGAGCACAATCACCCCATTTTGGGCGACCTGCTGGGTCTGGATGCCGCGCGCATTACGCAGATGGAGCGGGAGGGGATTATCGGCACCGTGCCGGTGGATGCAGAGCGCCTGCGCCCCAAGCCCGCGCCCCCCGAAGAGCAGGTGCGCATTGGAGGAGTTGCCTTCCGCGACCCCCAGTACCGCACCGTTTTGGGATTAGACCAGGGATAAGGAGGTGTCTATGATGGCCAAACCCAAGGTCGTGGTGCGTCCCGAGGAGTTCCGTGGGGGAGCCCCCATGGAGGCCCGCCCTGGGGTGCGGGATCTCAAACTCATCTACCCCGAACTGGGGGTGCCCACCAAGACCCTCATTATGGGCATTGTGGAGATTGCCCCCGGTGCCCACTCCCCTCTGCACAAGCATAACTGCGAAGAGGTCTACTATGTGCTCCAGGGACGGGGGGTGCTGGAGAGCGGGGGGGAGCGCTATGACATCGCCCAGGGGTATGCTGTCTACAACCCGCCCGATGTGCCCCATCGGGTGTTCAATACCGGCGATATCCCCATACGGCTGGTGGTGGTGGCGGGCATCATGTTTGTGGGGCTTCTCCCCGAGTGGCCCACTCCAAGTCCCTATGTCATCCTAGAGAAGTGATGCACCTGGCGGCCTGTGCTCACATGCGCCCCCGCAGTTTGGGGTCCAGCAGGTCGCGCAGAGCATCGCCGAACAGGTTAGCTCCGAACACGGCGGCGCTGATGGCGATGCCGGGGAAGATGGCCAGCCAGGGCATCAGTTCAAAGTAGCGCAGGGCCTCCAGGGAGAGCATGCGTCCCCACGAGGGGGCTGGCGGAGGCACCCCCATCCCCAGGAAACTCAAAGACGCTTCAGTGAGGATGGCTGTGCCCAGCCCTGCGGTGGCGTAGACAATGAGCGGGGCCAGACAGTTGGGCGCCATATGCCGAAACATCTGGCGGAGGGGGCTGGCTCCCACTGCCCGCGCCGCCTCCATATAGTGGGCCTGGTTGACCGCCAGGGCTACAGACCGCACCAGGCGCACCGTCCCCGGGATGCGGGGGATGGTGATGGCGACCAGCACATTGTTCAGAGAGGGCCCCAGCATGGCCACGATGGCCAGGGCCAGCACCAACGGCGGCAAAGTGAATACAATGTCCATCAAACGTTGGATGATGTTGTCCACCCACCCCCCATAGTACGCGCTCACGAGCCCCAGCACCAGGCCCAGCATCGTTACCAGCACTGTGGATACTATCCCTACATACATGGAGATGCGTGCCCCATACACCACCCGGCTATACAGATCCCGCCCGAAGGTGTCTGTGCCGAACCAGTGGGTTGCCGAGGGGGGCTGGAGAATGCGGGTGGCATCCTGGCGGTTGGGGTTGCCCGCCCCGAAGAGGCCGGGAGCCAGGGCCATCAGGGTGAACAGGAGTAACACGCACGCCCCCGCAGCGCCCAATGGCTTGCGCCGGGCGAAGCGCACCAGCGCCCCTGCCCACTTCCACCGCCGTTGCAATGCCAGGACGCTCTCCCCCTGTGCCTGAACCGGCGCTCCCGCCATCCCCGCCTCCTAGCGATAGCGGATGCGCGGGTCCAGCCACGCATACACCAGGTCCACCACAAGGTTCACCACCAGCACAAACAGGGCAAACACGAACACCAGCGCCTGCACCGAGGGGTAATCCCGATGGAAGATGGCGTCCACCAGAAAACGCCCCATCCCCGGGATGGTGAACACCGTCTCCACGATGACAATGCCCCCGAACAGGGTGATGACCTCTAAACCGATGAGGGTAACCACGGGGATAAGGGCGTTTTTGAGGGCGTGGCGGGAGACCACCACCCGCTCCCGCAGGCCCTTGGCGCGCGCCGTGCGAATGTAGTCCTCCCGCAGGACCTCCAGCATACTGGAGCGGGTCAAGCGCGCCCCCACTGCCGACAGCCGATATCCCGTGATCAGGGCGGGAAGCATCAGACGCTGGAAGTTCAGCCACGGGTCTTCCCAGAGGGGGCGATACTCTAACGGGGGTGTCCAGTGGAACAGGAGCACCAGCCCCACAATCGCCAAAATGGCCAGGAAAAAGTTGGGGATTGACAGCCCCGCAATGGTGAAGATCCGCAAAAGGTAATCCACCCAGGTGTCCTGCTTGAGGGCCATCAGGATGCCTGCGGGCAATGCAATGGCGACGGACACCGCCAGGCTCACTACCAGCAGGCTAATAGTAACCGGGTAGCGCAAAGCGAACTCCGTCCTGATGGGTTGGCCCGTCCAGAGGGAGTGGCCGAAGTCAAAGCGTAGCGCCCGGCTGAACCAGTCCCAAAACTGCACGGGAAGGGGACGGGTCAAGCCCAGCTGCTCCCGCAGGCGGGCGATGTGTTCTTGGGAGGCGGCGCTTTCGCCCCCGGGCACCAACACGGCCACCACATCCCCGGGCAACAGGCGCATCAGCACAAACACCAGCACCACCGCCCCGAGGAAGGTGGGAACGGCGAGCAGAAGGCGCTGGAGGATGTAGATGTGCACCGCACCTCCCGCCCACGGCGGTTAGGCTACTGGCAGCGGCCCCCCAGACACCAGACGGTCTCCAGACGCCGGAAGTTGAACACCTGGTCGCCTGTGGTCAGGCGCCACCCCTGCACCCGGTTCCAGTAGGCCATCGCCGCCACCCAGTAATAGGTCCGCACATCAGGCACATCCTCCAGGAGGATGCGCTCCAGTTGGCGGGTGAGCAAGGCGCGCTTGGCGGGGTCCAGTTCCTTATTCTGCTCTGCCCAGATGCTGTCGAACTCGGGGTTGCAGTAGCGGGTGATGTTCACCGAGGGAGGCTGGGTGCACAGGTAGGAGAAGGTGTAGGCGCTGGGGTCATCCACCACCGTTACGGCCGCTGCGTGAGCGGAGATAACGAAATCCCCGCGCATATTCAAGTCGCTGAAGGCGGCCGTGTCCAGCATGCGGATGTTCAGGCGCACCCCCACCTCCTCCATATCCGCCTGGTAGACGGGGTAGGCGCGGTGATACAAGGCTCCGGCGCGGGCGTTCATCTCAAAAGTGGAGTTGTCGGGCAGGCCCGCCTCCCGCAGGAGTTGACGGGCTTTGGTGCGGCGGGCGGCCATATCGGTGCTGAAGAGGGGGTGCTGGAGGAGTTCCGCCTCGGGCAGAGCGTAGGGGGTCAAATGGGGAGGGATATACCCGCCCAAAACGCCCCATCCGTCGGAGACCTTTTGGATGGCTGCCCGCTGGTCAATGGCATAGGCGAAGGCCTGGCGCACCCGCTTATCGTTGACGGGGGGCTTCTGCGTGTGGAAGAGGATGACATGCCAGGCCCCGCGGGGGGCTGTTTCATACATCGCCTCGGGGTAACGACGCTTCAGGATCTCCGCTTCGCTGGGCTCCAAGTTGCGGGCTATGCCTGTTACCGTCAACTTCCGTGTGCGGAAGGCGGCGAAGATGGCCGAGAGATCCGGCATAATCACCACATGCACCTGGTCCAGGTAGGGCATGCGGTTGCCCAGGGTGTCGGTTTTCCAATAGTTCGGGTTGCGCTTGAACCAGTAGTCCACTCCCGCTGTCCAGCGCTCGAATACAAAGGGGCCGGCCCCCACCAGCACCTTTTCGGGGGTTTTGGCCAGGGTTGAACGGGGGCGCCCTTCGGCGCGCAGGGCGTCGGCGATGGCCTTGCGGTAGATGGCTGTTCGGCTTCCCCCCAGGGCGGGGAGGAACATGGCATTGGGCTCCTTCAGAGTAACCACCAGGGTCGTGGCGTCGGAGCACTCCACCGACCCTATCCCCAGATAGGGATGCAATGTGGAGATGGCCGTATCGGACATGGCCTCTAAGGAGGCTTTGGCATCGGCGCAGGTTACGGGCGTGGCGTCGTGGAAAAGGACGCCTTGTCGCAGGGAGAAGGTATAGGTCTTGCCGTCGGGGGAGACCTCCCAGCGGGACGCCAGTTCGGGCTGGAGGGTGCCGGGGCCGATGAAGTTGTCAATCACCAGGAGGCTGTTGTGGGCCAAGGAGGCGGCCTGCACGACAATGTTGCTCCCCTCCCAATACATGTCAAAGGAGGGTGCCTGCTCCTGTAAGGGGAAGGTGAACACCCCGCCGTAGTCTATCTTGGCGGTGGGGGGCAGGGGGGTCGGCGTGGGATAGGGTGTGGGGGTGGCCAGCAGGAGGGGGGCAGGGGTAGGCGTAAGCTGAGCGGGGGCGGGTGTAGGGGTAGTGAGGGGTGCAGGGGCAGGTGGGGGTGTGGGTGTGGGCACCCGCGGGGTGGGGGTAGGAGCCGCCGCCGGCCGACACGCCACGCTGAGAAGGAGCACTATGAGGGTCGCCGGGATGCTCACCCAAGCTCCTATGCTCTGCCGGGGGTGCGCTCTGCGCATACCTGGCCTCCTCGGGAACGGGGAGAGCGCCCCTCAGTATACCATGCTTTGGGGGGCCACAGGGTATCCCCAAAGGGGTGCTGGGGCCCCCTTCAAGTTCTGGGGGGTTGCGCCGGATGCTCGGCAGAGGCGCACCGCGGGTCTACCCTCAGGGGAGAGCGCAGGGGGCTTTCCCTCCCAGCGTGGTGCGATTGACACGTGTAACTCACGGGATTGCGACGTGTCTCTAAGCCTCTTTCCATCCCAGCATGGTTGGATTGGCATTCTTTCCCATACCTGTGCACATCCGCGTTGGGGGAAAGTATACAGATAAGTACCGCTTGGAGGAGCCACTGGTGTGTGGCGAGGCCAAAATCTTGTGCCGGGTGGTGATGTGGGCCAGCAAGAAGGAACCTATAAAGTGGGGGCTGTTCCTCTTGGGGGTGCCGTACAGGTAGGGGAAACCTCGTTATCCTTGTTGCCACACTGCATCCGCTATGCAGTGAACTGTAGGAAAGCCTTCGAGGCTCCCTTTGCGCTGTAATCCACTCCTTGTGCTACCATGCTTGTGGCGTAGCCTGTCACCCTTTTTGGAGGTGCGCCCCGTATGCATGTCGCCGAGTTTCTGACCCTCACGGCCGCCATCGTCCCTGACCGGGAGGCCATCGTCTTTGAGGGCAAGCGTTTCACCTTCGCCAACCTGCAGGAGCGCGCTAACCGTCTGGCCAGTGCTCTGGCCAGCCTGGGCGTTGGCCGGGGCGACCGCATCGCCACCCTGCAGGTCAACTGCAACGCTCTGGTAGAGACCGTGTTCGCCGCCGCCAAGTTGGACGCCGTGTTCGTCCCTTTGAACTTCCGCGCCAAGGCCGACGAGATTACCTACATGGTCAATCAGAGCGAACCCAAAGTGCTCCTGGTGGGGCGTCGGTATTATGACCTGGTCAACGGCATACGCTCCCACCTGCCTTCTGTGAAGCACTACATCGCCCTAGAAGGCCCCTATCAGGATTGGCCCCTCTACGACGCTTTGGTGGAGAGCGCTGATCCCCAGGAGTTCTTCCCAAACGGGGGAGATGACGACCTGGTGGTGCTGATGTTTACGGCGGGCACTACAGGCACCCCCAAGGGCGTCATGCTGACCCATAACAGTTTCTCCTCCTACATCCTGAACAATGTGGACCCCGCCGACCCGGAGACAACAGAGAAGAACATCCTCACGGTGCCGTTGTATCACATCGCGGGCCTGCAGGCGGTGATGGCGGCGGTATATGGGGGGCGTACCCTGGTCATCCAGCGCCAGTTTGAGCCGGTGGAGTGGATGCAACTGGTGCAACGGGAGCGGGCCGACCGCGCTATGATGGTGCCCACGATGCTCAAGCAGTTGATGGACCACCCCGAATTCCGCAAGTATGACCTGTCCAGTCTGAAGGTCATCACCTATGGGGCGGCCCCCATGCCCCTGGAGGTCATTAAGCGTGCCCTGCGGGTGTTTCCCCACACCCGCTTCATCAACGCCTTCGGCCAGACGGAGACGGCCGCCACCATCACCATGCTTGCCCCTGAAGACCACATCATCCCGCCGGGTCTGCCCCCCGCCGAGGAGGAGAAGCGCCTGAAGCGCCTGGCGTCCATCGGCAAGCCTTTGCCCGATGTGGAGGTGCGCATTGTGGACGAGAACGGGGAGGAGGTGCCGCCGGGGGTGGTGGGGGAAATCGTGGCGCGCGGCCCCCGCCTGATGAAGGGCTACTGGAAGCAGGAGGAGGCCACCAAGCAGACCATCCGCGGGGGGTGGCTCTACACCGGCGACCTGGGCTATCGCGACGAGGAGGGGTATATCTACCTGGCAGGGCGGGCAAAGGACTTCATCAAGCGGGGTGGGGAGATGATCTCCCCCGAGGAAGTGGAGCAGTGTCTGATGTCCCACCCGGCAGTGGACGATGCGGCGGTGATCGGCGTGCCCGACGTGGACTGGGGGGAGCGGGTGCGGGCCATCGTGGTGCTCAAGCCCGGGGCGCAGGCAACGGAAGCAGAACTCATCGAGTTCTGCCGCCAGCGCCTTGCCAGTTTCAAGAAGCCCGAATCGGTGGTATTTGTGGACGAGCTGCCCCGCAACCCGATGGGGAAGGTGCTCAAGCGCGTCCTGCGGGAGCAGTATGGCCAGCCGATTAAAGGGTAGGAGGCGCCATTGCTGGGGGTGGGGGGCCTATGGGCCTTGCGGAGGTTGATGTAACGCTGACCAATCGCTTGGACGGGCAAGGAGTTACCGTGCGTATGTAGGTGAACACGGGCGCAACCTTCCTGGGAGTACCCGAGGGCTTGGCCTGCCACTTACGGCTCCCCCGCCGGGGAACCCCAACCACCACTATCGCTCACGGGAAGGTAACTTTTGACCGCTCCCTCGCAACGCTACAAGTTCAGGAGAGAACTCCGGACAGCCCTGTTCTCATCAGCCCACTTATTGACAGAGTCTTGCTGGGGGTGCTTACACTAGAGGCGCTGGGCCTCAAGGTAAATCCCGTGACGGGCACCCGGGAAGATGCAGAGGTGGTGCTGTTGAAGGTTTAGCATTTGGGCAGGTAGTATCCCTGCCCAACACAGTGGGTATCGGTATTATCAGATTGGTAGCGGCGGAAGAAAATGGCGGATTGGCTTATATTTGCAGGCACTTTACTTCTGGCAGTCCAAGTTTGGGTCTGGTTCGGTGGTTTCGCATTCTTGATGTTTTATCCATTGCACCAGTTAATTGATAGTGTGAATTCGCGTCTGCAAGCACGAAAAGAAGCGTTGAAAACACGCGGCAATAAGTTAACTGGGGGAATGTTACAAATTGCCAAAATGTGCTTTATTCTTGCAATAGTGATTGTTCTTCCGGTCGTAATCTTGATGCTTATATTCGCATTGATCGATTTTCGATCACAGCGTTAGACAAGAGACTAACTGAATATACCAATAAACGCTTAATGAAATACCGCAAAAGCCTCACAATAGGCTTTCGTATAGGAGCCAAGATGTATCCGACTCCTCGTCGGGCGAAAAGGATCATCGAACGGGGGCTTCCAGAACCATTCTTACAAAGAATACTTGATCAACAGAATATACCTTATAGTGGCATTATTGGTGTGCTATGCATACTTGTTGGATTTGCCCTTAATCAATTCTCACGCTGATATGGCCTGTGGGGAGGTCTCCCCCTACACCACCACCCGCAGGCGCCGCCCCTCTAGCCACGCCCGGATGTTCTCCACCACCATCGCCATCCCTGCCGCCGTCGCCTCGGGCGTCATTCCCCCCGTGTGGGGCGATAGCACCACATTGTCCAAGCGGCAGAAGGGATGCTCCGGGGGCAACGGCTCCCGCCCAAACACATCCAGTCCCGCCCCTGCGATGCGCTTCTGCGCTAGCAGGTCGGCTAGGGCCTCCTCGTCCACCACAGGCCCCCGTGCCGTGTTCACCAGAATGGCCGTGGGCTTCATCATCTCCAGTAGGCGGCGGCTCACCAGCCCCCGGCTCTCGGGCGACAGGCGCAGGTGCAGGCTCACCGCATCGCTCTGACGGAAGAGGTCCTCCAGCGAGACGAACTCCACACCCAGGCGTTGGGCGCGCTCGGGTGAGGGGTGGAAGGTCCACGCCACCACCCGCATCCCCAGGGCCTTCCCCAGGGCCGCCACCCGCTCCCCAATAGGCCCCAGCCCCACCACCCCCAGCGTCTTCCCCGCTAGGAGGGTGCGATAGCCCCGTTCAGCCCACCGCCCCTGGCGAATCAAGCGGTCGTGCACCACTAGCCTATTGGCCACCGCCAAGAGCAAGGCGATGGCCAGTTCCGCAACGCTATCGGCCGAATAGCCCGGCGTGTTGCTGACCACAATGCCCCGCCGCCGGCACGCCTCCAGGTCAATGTTGTCCACGCCAATGCCGTACACGGCGATGTGGCGCAGGTGGGGGCACTGGGCCAACACCGCCTCGCTGAACCTGCTGGACGAGCGGATGTTCACGGCCACATGGGCGTCCCGCAAGCGCTGGGCCAAATCCGCCTCCGAAGGGGGCAGGGTATCGTAGATGATCAGGTGGCCCAGGCGACGCAACTCCGCCTCGGCGGGCGTGCCCCGTAGGGCGGGCGGGGCATCGTCGGGAACTACTATGCGCACCTTTACCGTTTCCATCCCACAATCAGATCTCGCGGGCCGTGCAGAATGCGCACCGTGCAATCGGTAAAGCCCGCCTCCTCCAGCCACTGCTGGTATTCGCTGGCTGTGTGCTCCTCACCCCCTGTGGACACCAGGTCATGCAGGTTGAGCAACGCCGTCAGCAGGGGCCCGGTGCGCCCCTCGTCTAGCACCTTCTCGCATACCAGGATGGCACCCCCCGGGGCTAGCACATCATAGCAGTTGCGCAACACCTGGCGGGCCTGGGACGGGGTCAAATCGTGCAACACCCATCCCAAAGCGACCACATCCGCACCGGATGGCATCGTCTCCTTGCGGAAGAAGTCTCCCTCCACCACGGTTACTCGCCCCGCCACACCGTGCGCCTCCAGGTTCTCCCGCGCCACGGCCGCCACCAAAGGCTGTTCCAAGACGATAGCCCGCAGATGCGGATAGCGTTGCACAGCTGCAATGCACAGCGCCCCCGACCCGCCACCCACATCGAGTAACAGGTGGTGGGGAGTGAAGTCGTAGGCTTGCACTATCTCCTGGGCCGTGGGCAAGGTCAGGGTAATGCCCTGCACGAAGGCTCGCAACCGCTGGGGGTCGGCCGCCAGGGCTTGGAACAGGTCAAAACTGGGGCCGAACACCTGCTTCACGCGCGGGGTATTCTCTCGGATGGCGTCGGGCAGGTATTCCCATAGGCGCCAGTGCAAGCGGGCCATATGCTCCACCGGCCCTCCCAGGTAGGTGGGACGCCCCTTCACAAGGTAGGTGTCAGCCTCCAGGGTGTTGGCATAGCGTCCATTGTCGCGGCGCAGTAACCCCAGGGCCACCAGCGCGTTCAGAAGCCGTTCCAACGCGCGGGGGTGCAAACGCATCCGATAGGCCAACACCTCGGCGCTGGCCGGCCCTTTGGACAGTTCGTCAAAAATGCCTAACTCCACCCCCGTGAACAGGGTGCGGGACACCCAGAAGCCGATAAGCATCTGCTGGATGCGGTCGGGCGACGGCAGAGCCTGCTCGGGCATCCTGATGCTCCTTACCCCTCGCGGCGCACCGCCCCTACCGCTTGGTGGAGGGCCGCCAGCACCTGCTGCAGGGCCTCCTCCACCTCCTCGGCGGTGAGGGTGCGCTGGGGCGACTGGAAGGTGATACGATACGCCAACGAGCGCTTGCCCGCGGGCACGGGGGGCCCTTCGTACACATCAAACAGCACGCACCCCGCCACTAAGGGGTGGCGCTGGATCACCTCGGCCACCGTGTGGGCGGGTATGGTGCGATCCACCACCACCGCCAGGTCGCGCCGGGCGCCAGGGTAACGGGGCAGGGGACGATAGCGTCGGGTGGCCGCGGGGAGCACATCAACCAGGTGATGCAAGGTGATCTCGAACAGGGAGACGGTCTGGCCCCCCAGGTCAAACCGCTCCGCAACCTGGGGATGCACCTCCCCCAGGATGCCCACTACCCGCCCTCCTGCGTGTATGTGGGCGCACCGTCCGGGCAGGAAGAAGGCGTCGGATGTCGGGGTGAAGGTGGCGTCGAGGCCCATGGAGGTCAACACCTCCTCCACAACTCCCTTGGCGTCGTAAAAGCCCAGGCCTCCTTCATCCCTCAGCCAGGCCACGGGGCTACGGGGGCCGGCCATCACCCCGATAATCACCTCCTGCTCCTGGGGAAGGTCTGCGGGACGGGGAAGGTACACGCGGCCTATCTCGAACAGGCGTAACGGCCCCTCGGCGTGGGGGATATTGTGGGCAAGGGTTTGCAGGATACTGGGCCGCAGGGTGGTCCGTAGGTATTCCCACTGGGGATTGAGGGGATTGAAGACCCGCAAGGCTTCCGTGGGCGACGCACCCCCCCTCTCCAGCGCCTCCTTGCTCACCAAGGAGTAGGTGATCACCTCCTGCATCCCGCAGGAGACCAACAGGGCGCGCACCTGCTCCTTGCAAGCCAGCACAGGGTCCGGGCGATAGGGGGGGATGGGCGTAGACAGGGTCTTGGTGGGGAGGGTATCGTAGCCCAGGATACGGATCACCTCCTCCACCAGGTCGTCCTCTATAGTGATGTCGCTCCGCCAGAAGGGGGGATGCACCGCCAACGCCTCCCCATTGGCCGAAACAACCTGAAAGCCCAACGACTCCAGAACGGCGCGTGCCTGTGGCAGGGGCACCTCCATGCCCAATACCTGGCGCAAGCGGCGGGCCGTCAGGAGCAGGGGTGTCTCCTCCCTACGCCCCGGCCAGGCATCGGCGATGCCGGGGGCCGCTGTGCCTCCCGCCACCTGGAGTAGTAACTGCACTGCCCTGCGGAGGGCGACAGGAGGCAGGTGGGGGCGTAGGCCTTTTTCGAAGCGTGTGGAGGCTTCGGTGCGCACCTTCAGGGCCTGGGCAGTGCGACGGGTGTTGAAGGGTTCAAAAGCGGCGGATTCCAACAGGACAGTAGTGGTGCGCTCGGTTACCTCACTGTTGGCCCCCCCCATGATCCCCGCCAGGGCAATAGCCCGCTGGGCATCGGCGATGACCAGCATGGGGGGGGCAAGGCGTCGCTCCTGCCCGTCCAGGGTTACCAGCGTCTCCCCCGGGCGGGCCTGACGCACGATGATGGTGCTCTGGGCCAAAGTGTCATAGTCAAAGGCGTGGAGGGGTTGGCCGTATTCCAGCATCACATAGTTGGTGATGTCCACCACATTGTTGATGGGGCGCATGCCGGCGCGGTGGAGGCGTTCCTGGAGCCAGCGGGGGGACGGCCCCACACGTACCCCCCGCACCAGGGCCGCCGTGTAGCGGGGGCACAGGGTGGAGTCCCAGACCTCGACGCGCACCAGGCGTTGGAGAGGTTCTCCACTCGTGGGAAAGGCCAGGTCAGGCATGCGCACCCGTTGGCCTGTAAGGGCCCCCACTTCCCATGCCACCCCTAAGATGGACATGGCGTCGGGGCGATTGGTGGTAACCTCAATCTCCAAGACGGTGTCGCCCAAGGCCTCGGCCAGGGGGGTGCCTACGGGGAGGTCCTCGGGGAGCACCAGGATGCCCGTGTGGTCGTCTCCCAATCCCAGTTCCCGTTCGGAGCAGATCATCCCCTCAGAAAGGACGCCCCGAATGCGGGCGGGGCGAAGGGTCTCCACCTTACCCGTGCGGGGGTCCAACAGGCGTGCCCCCACCTTGGCGAAGGCGATCTTCTGCCCTTCGGCCACGTTGGGGGCTCCGCACACCACTGTCCAGCGCTCGCTGCCCAGGTCCACCTCACAGAGGCGCAGGCGGTCGGCGTTGGGATGGGGCAGCACCCGCCGCACCAGACCGACGAACACCTGCTCCCATTCCCTGCCCAGGTGCTCGATCTCCCCTACCTCCAATCCCGCCATAGTGAGACGATGGGCCAACTCCTTTGGGGCAAGGGTCAGGGGCACGAACTCCTTCAGCCAGGAGAGGGGAATGCGCATCTAGTGCTGTCTGCTCCTTGGGTGTGGTGTGCTGGGCAATGCTAGTGAGCGGTGCACAGATTTTATTATACGCCTGAGGGCACCTGGGCACGCTGGCCCAGAGTCGCCAGCACCTCTGCGAAAGTCGCCACCTTCCCGCCTTGCCGCCGTATCTCGGCGATGGCCCTCTCCGAGTCCCCCGGCTGGAGGTCTACGCCCCGGCTGGCGTCGGCCAGAAGCCACACGGCGAAGCCGTGGCGCAGGGCGTCCAGGGCGCTGTGGCGTACGCAGTAGTCCGTAGCCAGGCCCCCGATGAACAGACGCTCCACCCCCAACTCCCGTAGCACCTGGATGAAGGGCCTCCCTTGGGGATCAGTGCCCTCAAAAACGCTGTACCCGTGCTGATCGGGTTCCACACCTTTGGAGATGATAATGGCCTCTTTGGGCAGACGCAACTGGGGATGAAACTCGGCCCCCGGGGTTGCTTGGATACAGTGAATGGGCCAGGGACCTCCAAAGGGCTGAAAATGGCGGCTCACTGCAGGATGCCAATCCCGTGAGGCGAAGATGGGCAAGCCCAGGCGTTGGAAGAAGTTTATGTAGGCGTTCAGGACGGGCACAATGACATCGCCAGAGGGCACGGGCAGTGCTCCCCCCGGGCAGAAGTCGTTCTGCACATCCACCACCAGAAGGGCATCGTGAGGCATACCCACCACCTCCCGTACGGCTTATGGCGCCTGCTCGGGGAGCCAGCCCCAGGGGCGGGGGCCCCAGTCCAGGGGGATAATTTCTCCCGCCCGCACACACAGCACCGGCACCAGGGCCTTCTCCCCCTGCAGCGTTTCTCCCTTCGTATCGCGGAACAGGAAGCGTCCCGACACGAGGCGCAGCACGGTGATATCGGCCTCCCGCCCTACGGCCAGGCTCCCCACTGGGTCAGCCATGCCTATAGCCTTGGCGGCGTTGACGGTTACCATCCGCACCACATCCTCCAGGGTGAAGCCCAAGGCCAGGAACTTGGACATCAGTTCCGTCAGGGAACCGACAGTGGTGTGCCGGCCGGGCAGGGTCATATCGGTGGAGATGGTATGGGGGATAACCCCCTGGTCCAGCAGGCGGCGGGCGCTGGCGAAAGAGAAGTTCATCCGCCCGTGGGCAGTGTCCAGCCAGACGCCGCGGGCGACAGCCTCCGCCACCTCGGGCCAGGCTCTTCCCGTTTCGTCCAGTAAACCCCCGGGGTTGCCTGTAAAGGCGTGGGTAACGATATCGCCGGGGCGCAAAAGGGTGAGCAGTTGGCGGGTCACCTCGGGGCTCACCTCGCCCCCGGGGTCGCCGATGTGCACCATCAGGCGCGTGCCCGTCTCCTGGGCGGCGCGCAAGGCGCGGCGGATGGCCTCGGCTCCCATAGCCGCCACCCCTGGACCCACCAGGCGTAGTTTCACCCCTTGCACCACCGGCCGCCCGTCCTGAATGGCACGGATGGCCGCATCGGCATCCGCGTCGTCGGGCGAGCGGATTTCGGGCATCTGGGCCAGGCCGGTGCGGGCGATGTGGGTCAAGGCGAGCACGCGGGTTTTGGCGCGGGGGGCCACCAGGCGCACCAGCCCCGCCACCGTGTGGGAGCCGCCGGAGCCGGCGTCCACCACCGTGCACACCCCGCTATGCACCCCCGCAATGTCGGGATCAATCCCGTTGGGTGTCGCCCCGGGGTAGACATGGGTGTGGATGTCGATTAGCCCAGGCACCACCAGGCATCCGGTGACCCGAACCACCCGCCGGGCCACCCCCTCGGCGATGTCGGGGGCCAAAGAGGCGATGCGTCCTCCACTGACGGCCAGGTCCAGGCGCTGGTGGAGGTTCTGGCTGGGGTCCACAACGGTTCCCCCCTTCACCAGTAGGTCATAAAGGGGGACGGCGGGGGCTGTAGTCATGCACACCTCCCCAGGGTACTGGGCTTATTGTACTACGACGGTGCCGTGCTGCCCACTGGGCTATTAGGGCGGCAAGGAGATGCAATAGAGGCCCTTCTCCTCCCGCACTTGCACCAGGCCCTCGCGGTGCAGGGCGTGGGCCAGCTGATACCCCAGGGCGGTGTCCAAGCCTATGTGCACACAGAGGTCCTCCAGAGGAACACTCTGCCCCGTTGGCACCCGGCGTAGGAAGGCCAGCATCCGTCCCCGGAAGTAGCGGGGGGAACCTGGGAAAGGGGCTGGTCGCCGTTGCGGGGAGCCGGGGGGCATCCCCCGTGCCCGCCATGCGCACAGGTCACGCCACGGACATATCCCACACCGGGGCAGTCGGGCCACACACACCGTCGCCCCCAGGTCCATGAGGGCCAGGTTCCAGGTCCGTCCCATCCCCTGCGGCACCAAGCCCTCCGCCACCTCCCGCAGAGCGGACGGCCAGGCGTCTTTTTCCCCCAAGATTGCGCGCGCCAACACTCGGCGCACATTGGTGTCCAGCACGGCCACATCGTGGCCAAAGGCGAAACACAGAATGGCGTTGCGGGTGTAGGGGCCGACCCCCGGCAAGGTGGCGAGGGCTCGGGCATCCTGGGGGAGGCGTCCGCCCCAGTGCTGCACCACCCGCTGGGCGATGCGATGAAGCCATACGGCCCGCCGATTATAGCCCAAGGGCTCCCACGCCCGCACCACCTCACCGAGAGGGGCTTGCGCCAGGGCTTCCCAGGTGGGCCAGCGGGCCAACCAGTCCTTGTATTTGGGGAGCACCCGTTCCACCCCTGTCTGTTGAAGCATGATTTCGGAGACCACGATGGCGTACGGATCCCGGGTCTCCCGCCAGGGTAGAGAGCGGGTGTGGGTTGTGTGCCACTGCAGGAGGCGTTCCTGCAAAGGGGTGAGGGTCATCGGGCGAAGCGCTCCAACCCGAACGGCCCGATGGGGATGTCGGTGTAGCCCTGGGTGATGAGGTCGGCGATGGCCTTGCCCATAGCCGTGCACAGCAGGATCCCCTTGCGCCCGGCTCCCCCCGCTACATAGGCCCCTCGCAACCCTGGTACGGGGCCGATAATGGGCAGGTTGTCCGCCGAAAGGGGGCGCAGGCACGCTGTCTGCAGCACCACCTGGGCCTCCCCCAGGTCGGGCAGGACGCGCCATGCCTCTTCCAATAGATAATGGCGCACCTCGGGCGTAGGAGCCTCGTGGAAGCCGATGTCCTCCTCGGTGGTGCCGACCCAGATGAGGCCGTCGGGCTTGCTGGCAGCATAGCCGATGCCCCACCACAAGTCAGCCCCCAGGGGTGGGCCAGGATGGCGCAGGCGCAGGATTTGCCCCTTCAAGGGGCGCACGGGCACGGGTATGCCCAACCAGGGCACTAAGCCCATCCAAGGGCCTAACGCCACCACCACCCTATCGCAGGGGATAACCTCCCCACTGCGCAGGCGCACCCCCCGCACCTGGCCCTTGTCCACCACCAGGCCCACCGCCTCTCCGTGGCGCACCATTCCCCCCCGTTGCTCCACTGCTTGCACCAGGGCTAGCACCAACTTATAGGGGTCTAACATTGCCGTGTCCTGATTATGCACCGCTCCCCTGAGGGCCGGGGTCAGACGCGGCTCAATAGAACGAGCCTCCTGGGCGTCTATCCAGCGGACGCGAAAGCCGTGGCGGCTCTGCCAAGCCAGGGTCTCCCGCAGCTCGGCCTCCTGCTCCTCGGTGAGGGCCAGGTGGAGGCTCTGGGTCATGCGGAACTCTGTGCTAATGCCCGTCTCTTCTTGTAGGAGGGGGTGGAGGGTGTAGTGGAGGGTGAAGGCGGCGCGGGTGATGGGGTGGTAGGCATCGCCGTAGGGGAAGACGCCTTCCGAGGGAGCCAGGCCCCCTAGGGCAAAGCCCGAGGCGTGGCTGGCCAGGGCATCTCGCTCCACCAGCAAGGGGCGCACACCCTGACGGGTCAGGTAGTAGGCAACGGCACATCCCGCTGCCCCCGCCCCCAGAACCACCACATCGTAGCCAGCGGGGGGCATAGGCACCTCCTCGGGCTTATTGTAGCAAGAGTGACGGGCTTCGTTGGAAGAATGAACACCTCCTCAAGGGAGAGGCGTTGCGGGGGCCGTCTGTGCCCTTGAAGGTTCCGCCTCTATGATAGGCGTGCTTGGTGGGACCTGGGGTTTACTGCATACGGCCCATAGAGGGGCGGGCGTAAGG
This sequence comes from Dehalococcoidia bacterium, assembly GCA_025060295.1. Taxonomy (NCBI): domain Bacteria; kingdom Bacillati; phylum Chloroflexota; class Dehalococcoidia; species Dehalococcoidia bacterium. Next base: position 114,919 of record JANXCH010000002.1, read on the forward strand.
CAAGGGGTGAGGGTGAAGGCGGTGCAACGGGGGCGCCCGGGCGACGGGGTGAACAAAGTGGAGGCCTAATGGGGGTCGTTTCGCCCCAAGCCCTGTAAAAGGGTAGCCATCTGGATGGCAGCCAAGGCGGCGTCGTAGCCCCGGTTGCCCATTTTGCCCCCGGCCCGCTCTAGGGCTTGGGCCGTGTCCTCGGTAGTCAACACACCAAAGATGCAGGGAACGCCCGTTTCGCGTGCCACTTGGGCGATGCCCGCAGCCGCCTGACTAGCCACATATTCAAAGTGAGGCGTCTCCCCGCGGATGACAGCTCCCAAGCAGATGACGGCGTGGAAACGCCCGCTGGACGCCAGGTGTTTGGCCACGACCGGGATTTCAAAGGAGCCGGGCACCCAGGCCAGCAGGATGTCCTCCTCCCGAACCCCCGCCTCCCGCAGGGCGGCCTGCGCCCCCTCCACCAGGCGCTCGGTAACCAGGGAGTTGAAGCGGGAGGCGACGATGGCGATGCGCAACCCCTCCCCGCGTAGGGAGCCCTGCACCTCCCTCATACCGTCGGCTCCCGCGGGGTCAGGGGTTCCAGCAGGTGGCCCAGTTTCACCCGTTTCGTCTCCAAGTAGTGGCTGTTCTCGGCCGTCGCAGGGGCGATGATGGGCACCCGCTCCACAATCTCCAGACCATAGCCGTGCAGGCCCACCACTTTACGGGGGTTATTGGTGAGCAGGCGGAGTTTGCGTACTCCCAAGTCTACCAGAATCTGCGCTCCCACCCCATAGTGGCGCAGGTCCGGGGGGAAGCCGAGCCGTTGATTAGCCTCTACCGTGTCCCAGCCCTGGTCCTGCAGGGCGTAGGCCCGTATCTTGTTGTGCAAGCCGATGCCGCGTCCCTCTTGACGCAGGTACACGAACACGCCCCGTCCCTCTTGGGCGATCATTTGGAGGGCGCGGTGCATCTGCCAACCGCAATCGCACCGCTTACTGCCAAACACGTCCCCCGTAAGGCACTGGCTGTGCATGCGCACCAACACGGGCTCGCTAGCGGGGATATCGCCCATGACGAGCGCCACATGCTCGTTGGGGTCCACCACTGAGCGGTAGGCGTAGATGGTGAACTCACCCCACTGGGTCGGGAGGCGGGCGGTGGCTACCCTCTGCACTAGGCGCTCGTGCTGGTGGCGGTAGGCGATTAGTTGGGCGATGGTGATGATTTTGATATTATGCTTGCGGCCGAAGGCCTCCAGTTGGGGGAGGCGGGCCATCGTCCCGTCCTCGTTCATCACCTCACACACCACCCCCGCAGGGTACAGCCCCGCCAAGCGGGCCAGGTCCACCGCCGCCTCGGTGTGTCCTGCCCGCACCAGCACACCCCCCTCCTGGTAGCGCAAGGGGAAGATATGGCCGGGGCGTGCGAAGTCCTCGGGACGGGCTTTGGGGTCGATAAGGGCGCGAATGGTCGCCGCCCGGTCGTAGGCCGAAATGCCTGTGGTGGTGCCCACCTTGTAGTCCACCGAAACGGTGAAGGCGGTGCCGTGGGAGGAGGTGTTGTCCTGCACCATCAAAGGGATTTTGAGTTCGTCCAAACGCTGCCCGATGATGGGCACACAGATGAGCCCCCGCGCCTCCTTGGCCATGAAGTTGATGTGCTCCGGGGTAACCTTCTCCGCCGCCACCACCAGATCGCCCTCGTTCTCCCGATCCTCGTCGTCCACGATGAGGACGAAACGGCCGGCGCGGATGTCGGCGATGGCCTCCTCTATTGTGGCGAAGGGCATACTCTACCTCCGTCTCTGGAGGGAACCCTCCAGCAGACGCTCCACATACTTGGCCAGGATGTCGACTTCCAGGTTGACCACATCCCCCACCTGGCGCTGGCCCAGCACCGTGTGGTGGAAAGTGTAGGGGATGATGGCGACGCGGAAGGCTTCCTCCAGCACCTCCACCACCGTCAGGCTAATGCCATCCACGGCGATGAAGCCCTTTTCTACAATATAGCGCATCAGGGGCTTGGGTGCCGAGAAGGTAAAAAGGTGGCTATTGCCCTCGGGGGTGATGGCCAGCACTTGCCCTGTGGCGTCCACATGCCCCTGGACGAGGTGGCCCCCCACACGCCCCCCATAGGGCAGGGGGCGTTCCAGGTTTACAGGGTCGCCCGGCTGCAGCAGGCCCAGGTTGGTCCTGCGGAGGGTCTCGGGGGAAAGGTCTACGGCAAAACCTCGGGCAAGCAGACGGGTTATAGTCAGACAGGCCCCGTTGACGGCGATGCTGTCCCCCACTCGCAGGCCCTCCAGAACCAGGGAGGCGTCCACCTCTAGGAGGGGGCCATCCCGCCGAATCACTCGGCCCACCTCTTCCACAATGCCGGTGAACACGCCCCTCACCTCTTGGGGAGATAGCCTACCACGAGCAGGTCAGGGCCAACGCGCTCCACCCGCACCCGTTCCAGGGTAAGGGCATCAGCGATCCGCGGGATACCCGCCCCTTCCACTGGGGTCGGGGCTGACTGCCCCCCGATCAGGCGGGGTGCGATACAGGCGACCACCTTATCCACTAAGCCATAGGCAAGCAGGGCTGCATTGAGGTTGCCCCCTCCCTCCACCAGGAGGCTGGTTACCGCCCGCTGGCCCAACAGGCGACATAATGCAGGCAAGTCAACGCGCCCGTCAGGGGCGGGTACACGTACCACCTCGACCCCTGCCGCCTCCAAAGCGCGGAGACGCTCCTGCGGGGCGCGCCCGACGGCGATGAGGGTTTTTCCCCCCGGGGCCGTCAGGCACCGCGCCGAGGGTGGGGTGCGGGCGGAACTGTCCACGATGACCCGCAGGGGTTGGCGGGGGAAAAGGGTGCCATCGGGCCGACGGGCGGAGAGGGCAGGGTCATCGGCCAGGACGGTGCCAATGCCCACCATGACGGCGTCGCTGACGAAGCGCAAACGGTGGGCCACCTCTAAAGCGGGGGGACTGCTGATCCAGCGGGCATCCCCGGTGGTGGTGGCGATTTTCCCGTCCAGGCTCATCGCCCATTTGAGGGTCAAGAAGGGGAGGCCCGTGCGGTGCCACTTGGCGTGGGCCTCTACCAGTTCTTGGGCTTCCTCCTGGTGCTCCCCTACCACCACCTCCACCCCTGCCGCCTGCAGGGAGCGCACGGCGTGCCCATTGACCTGGGGGTGGGGGTCCAAGGTGGCGATGTGCACGGAGCGGATGCCGGCGCGCAAAATGACCTGCACGCACGGTGGGTGGCGTTTCCCCTCCCAGGGGTAGGGGCCGCAAGGCTCCAAAGTGGTATACAGGACGCCTCCCCTGGCCTGTTCCCCCGCCTGCTCCAGGGCCACCACCTCGGCGTGGCGTCCGCCTGCGGGTTCGGTTACCCCTTGGGCGATGACCTTGCCCCCTTTGACTACCAAAGCGGCGACTGTGGGATTAGGGCTGGCCTGTCCCTGGTGGGCACGGGCCAGGGCGATGGCCTGGGCCATGAAGTCCGTTGGGGAGGGGGATTCGGGAGACTGCACCAGGGGCTCCGCAGAAACCATATATCAGGTATTGTCCCTGGAGTGTTGGTAGTCCTGATAGGCGCGACTGGGGGTGGGCACCTGTTGCCCTTGGTATTTGCTCCCTAGGCCGGGAGAGCCATATAGGCGTTCGGCAGGGGAGGTGAGGCGCAGGAACGAGATCTGGCCAATACGCATACCGTAATACAAGGTGATGGGCAAACGGGAGACATTGCTCAGTTCCAAGGTCAGATGCCCCTTCCACCCCGGGTCGACATACCCTGCCGTGGAGTGGATCAGAAGGCCCAGGCGTCCCAGGGAACTCCTTCCCTCTAGGCGGGCGACAAGGTCGGCGGGCACCTCCAGGTATTCCAGGGTGCTCCCCAACACAAACTCTCCTGGATGCAGGATGAAGGGGGTGTCGTCGCTGATCTCCTCCATCTCCATCAGGTCGTCCGTGGGCTTGCGCACATCAATGTAGGGGCGGCGATTGTTCCGGAAGACGAGGATGCGCCGGTCCAGGTGCACATCCACACTGGAGGGCTGGATGCACGACTCATCCAGGGGGCGAATGACCAACCGCCCCTCCCGTAACGCTGCACGGATATCCCTGTCGCTCAGTACCACGGTGGGCCTCCCCTGCACGGCCATTGTAGCCCAGCCGCAGGGGCGGGGCAATGCGCCACAAGCCTTTGTGCACCGTCCCCCTGGGAGGACAGTTCCGTGGTACTCCCCAAGGCTGTAGGCAAGAAGCCTGCTACGGGGGTGTGGCCTCCTGTCCTCGCACTTGGGGGGCGAACACCCTCGGCCTTTGGGTTTTTGTCTCTCCCACTGCCGGTGGTCGCCCCTAAAGGGGTTGGCGCAGGTGAGCACAGCAGGCTCAGCAGTCCCACGGGGGCGGATGCCCAACCCACCCCTGGTGGGTGTTTGGGCGGTAAGGTTGCGCCCTGTTAGACCAGAAGGCGGGGGTCTTCGTGTTTAGGGAGGCTGGTGAGAGGACGCACCTTCCCGTTCTCCAGCACCACCGTGTCCTCTATGCGCACGCCCCCCCAGCCGGACAGGTAAATGCCTGGTTCAACGGTAAAAACCATCCCCTCCTCGAGGGGGGTTGCGCTTTCCGGCCCCAGGCGGGGAGCCTCGTGCACCGCCAGGCCGATACCGTGCCCCAGGCTATGGCCGAAGTTCTCCTTATAGCCCGCGTCCTCTATAATCTTGCGAGCGATGCTGTCAGCGTCCCCGGCCTTCATGCCTGCCTGGATGGTGGCCATGGCCGTCAGTTGAGCGGTGAGGACGATGTCATACACCTTGCGGAAGGTGTCGGAGGGCCTCCCGAGGCAAAAGGTGCGGGTGAGGTCGGAGCAATAGCCCTGATAGCGCGCCCCGAAGTCGATCACGATGGGTTCTCCGGCCTGAATGGGGCGGTCGGCGGCGCGGTGGTGGGGCAAAGCGGCGTTGGGGCCGCTGGCCACGATGGTCTCAAAGGCCACCCCCTCGGCCCCCAGGTCCCGCATGGCCCGCTCCAGACGCCACGCCACAGCCCGCTCCGTCTCCCCCTCCCGGATGGTGGGAGCCACCTGGCGCAAGGCCTGGTCGGCGATGGCCACTGCCCGGGCAATGAGGGCCAGTTCCTCTGGATCTTTGCGCATCCGCAAGGCCTCCACTACTCCTTGCGTGGCCTGCAAGGACACCCCCTCGGCTTTGGCCTCCTTCAAAGCGGAGACCAGGGCGTGATAGGTGGCCACAGTCAGGTGCCCGGCCTCAAACCCCACTTTACGGGCACCAACCTCTTGGACCAAGGAGGGGAACCAATCGTAGCCGCTTTTTATGCGCACCACACGGAAGGCGGGGGCCTGCTGGCCGGCCTGCTCCACATAGCGGAAGTCGGTGGCCAGCACCGCCTCGTGGGGGGTAATGAGGAGCCACCCCGCCGAGCCGGTGAAGCCCGACAGCCACCGGCGGTTTTCCGGGGTAGAGACCAGCAGGGCATCCAGCCCCATGTCTTGCAAATGGGCACGCAAGCGGGCAAGGCGCGTCTGCATTACTCCTCTTCCTCCTTGATATGAGCCGATAAGAAATCCAGGGCATACAGGTAGCCGCGCCATCCCAAGCCCGATACCTGTCCCACGGCGATAGGGGCAATGACCGATTTGCTTCGCCATTCCTCCCGTGCGTGGATGTGGGACAGGTGGACTTCGACAATGGGGAGGCGGGCATCGGCCAAGGCGTCCCGCAGGGAGTAGCCGTAGTGGGTCAGGGCGCCAGGGTTGATAATGATGCCCTGGGCGCGGGAAGCGTGCTCCTGGACGAAGTCCACCAGAGCGCCCTCGGCATTGGACTGGAAGAAGAGCAGTTCCACACCCAGTTCTTGAGCGCGCTCCTGTAAGCGCTCCTGGATGTCCTGGAGGGTGAGGGTGCCGTAGAGGGCGGGGTCGCGCGCCCCCAAGCGGTTCAGGTTGGGCCCGTTGATGACCAAGATACGCCGCATACTAGGCCTCCCGCCACACCTGGTAGGCATCCTTCCGATGCACAATGCGTTGGATGATGATGACCTCGCCCGTTATCGTAAAAAGCACCCGACTAGTCGCCGACGCGCAAACGATAGGTGTCTGCGGTTTTCAACCGTTTCACCCCAGGCATACGCCTCCTGGGGTTCTTTTCTAGCATATCCAGTTTGTGTAGGATGCGGGTTGCCGTTTTTGGGGCACCGCGTCTGATGCCTTCCAGATCCTCTTGTGCCTTTTTACTCAAAAGCACCTGTCTGGGCAAAGCGCTCCTTTACCATCGCCAGGGGCACCAGCGCCCCCTCACTACGCGCCCGCTCTGCAGGGTCAGCGGTAGGGGTGGCGGCGAGGAAGCGATCCTCGATCTCCCCCATATACTTGTCCAAAGCTTTGGCTAGAAGGCGCAAAGGCATATGCAGAGCAGGCGCAATCTCTTTGTGATGTGCTACAAAAGCTAGCACGGATATAATAATACCAGCTTTCTGCACTGATCTCCAAGACTCCAGGAGAATGTTTACGAGAGTCCAGTCCACCCTATCAAAGTATTCCACGATGATCTGCAGAAATGTGCGATAACTCTCCAGTGCCTGCTCAAGGCGACGGCGAGTGGGTGGGGGCAAGTGGGGCTGAACCTTCTGGCGGATGGCAGAGAGGCCCTCATCCACGGCCGCCAGAATTTCCGCCTGCATTTCAGAGGGGTGTTTACCTTTAAAGTGGGCCTCAAGAGCTGCGGCTACGCGCGCCGCGAAGTCCGGATAACTGGCAAGGACTTTCTCCACACTGCGCTCCATGTCCCGGGGTGTCCGCGCCTCTAACATTGGGCCTACAAGGGCGTTCAGGTCGTGCCAAAGTTCCTCGTCACTGGGGCGGGCTCTCAACAGCAAGGACAGGGTCAAAGGGGCAGGAATAACCATAGCCCACTCCTCACTACGGTGCAGGGGCTGTCCCCCTTGCATCATACACCGCATCCTCTACCGGGTATAGACTGCACGCCTTTGGGCCAAGCCTACCGCACAGGGGAGCATTTTAGCCCACCGCACCTACGAGCACCGGGGAGGCGGTGCACTCGGGGGTCAGGAGGTGGGCGGGCCATCGTGTCCACCCCTTGCTTCCTCGTTCCCCCTACGGGCGCGGGGATGGCTGGCCAAGTACACCCGCCGCGTCTCGGGCTGGCTGATGTGGGTATAAATCTGGGTCGTTGTGGGGGAGGCGTGCCCCAGTAGTTCCTGTACCGCCCGCAGGTCTGCCCCTCCCTCCAGCAGATGGGTGGCGAAAGAGTGGCGGAGGGTGTGGGGGTGCACCCAGCCGTCCACCCCTGCCCGCACTGCCCATCGCTTCACCACCACCTCCATCCACCGCACCGACAGGGGCTGTCCCCAGCGGTTGAGGAACAGGGCGTCGCAGGTCTGGTCTCCTTTAAGGGCAGGGCGTCCCTCTTGCAGGTAACGGGCCAGGGCCTGCTGGGCCGGCACACCGAAAAAGGCGATGCGCTGCTTGGAGCCTTTGCCCCACACCCGCACCTGGCGCCGAGCCAGGTCGACATCCTGCAGGCGCAACCCCGCTGCCTCACTCACTCGCAGGCCAGCCCCGTAGAGTAGTTCCAGAAGCGCCCGATCGCGCAAAGCCAAAGGGGTAGTGCCCTTCGCCTCCTCCACGATGTGATGGGCCTGGACGCTGTCCAATACTTGCGGGAGGGTGCGCCCCAGTTTCAAGCGGGCGAGGTAAGCCGTCGGATTCTGGGGGATATGCCCTCTGCGGTGCAGGAAGCGGAAGAAGGAGCGGAGGGCGCTGACCTGCCGGGCGATGCTGCGGGGGGCATAGCCGAAGCGTCGGATGCGCCCCCCTACTTGGACCGGCTTCGCCTCGCTCATGAGCCAGTGCAGATAGCGGCGAAGCAGGGGAAGGTTCACCTGCTCCCATTCCTTCACGTCCTCCCTCTCCAAAAGGGTCCAGAAGGGGGCCAAATCGTTTAGGTAGTTGCGCCGGGTGCGGGGTGCCAACCCCCGTTGGGCCACTAAGTATTCCGCATAGGCGGTATAGAAGGGGTGAAGCCAGGATGCCCCCCCAGGGCACCCCGGCCCACACGGCTTGGGGGGATGGGGGAGATGGGGCATCTAGCCCTCCAGGGCGGGCACCGGTTCCCCTTCGGGCACCGGCCCCTTCCATGCACACTGCAGGCATTCGGCCCGTTTGCCCCGCGCCGCCACCACCAGCCCTCCACACTCGGGGCAGGGTTGGGGCAGGGGGCGACGGTGAGTAGCGAAGGCGCAGGTGGGGTAGTTGGAGCATCCATAGAAAAGACCCTTGCCCTTGCCGCGGCGCGCCTTACGCTCCACCAGGTCGCCCCCACACTGGGGGCACACTGCCCCCGTGCGCACCTGGTAGGGCTTAGCGTTGCGACAATGGGGGTAGCCGCTACAGGAGAGGAAGAGCCCATACCGTCCCCGCCGTAAAAGCATGGGGCGCCCACACTGCGCACAGATCTCCCCCGTGCTGATGTCTACCCGTTGGGCGCGGGCTTTGGCCTGCTCCAGGTCGCGGGCGAAGGGCTGGTAGAAGGCTTTCAGCACCTCCACCCGTTGGCGCTTCCCCTCGGCGATGGCGTCCAAGTCCTCCTCCATCTGGGCGGTGAAGTTATAGTCCACAATATCGGGGAAATAGTGCACCAAGAGGTCGTTCACGGCGAAGCCCAAGGGGGTAGGCACCAGTCGCCCATTCTCTCGCCGCACATAGCCCCGCTCCTGTATGGTGGAGACCGTGGGAGCGTAAGTGCTGGGGCGCCCAATGCCCCGCTCCTCTAGCGCCTTAATGAGGGACGCCTCGGTGTAGCGGGGCGGGGGCTGCGTGAAGTGCTGCACCGGCTCCAGGCGGGTGCAGTCCAACAACTCGCCTTTCTGCAGGGAGGGAAGGTTCCCCTCGGCCTCCTCCTCGGGCTCGTCTTTCCCCTCCTCATACACAGTGCGGAAGCCCAGGAACTTCACGGTGGAGCCACTGGCCCGAAACAGATACGAGGTGCCCGATAGGGTGCGGGCGTGAATGTCCACACTGACTGTGTCCAGAACGGCGTCGGCCATCTGGGACGCCACGAAGCGCTTCCAAATGAGGTCATACAGGCGGAACTGGTCGGGGGTGAGGTAGTCCTTGACCTGGGAGGGGTCCCGATGCACCGAGGTGGGGCGGATGGCCTCGTGGGCCTCCTGTGCCCCCTTGACCTTGCTGGTATAGGCGCGTGGCGAGGGCGGGAGATAGTTAGCCCCCCACCGCTGGCGGATATAGCCCCGCGCCTCTTGCTGGGCGGTCTCGGCGACGTGGGGCGAGTCGGTGCGCATATAGGTGATGAGGCCCACAGCCCCCTGGTCGCCCAGGGGAACCCCCTCGTACAGTTGCTGGGCGATAAGCATCGTCTGACGGGCGGACATGCGCAGTTTGCGCCAGGCCTCTTGCTGGAGGGTGCTGGTGATGAAGGGGGGCGGGGGCTTCTGGTGCACCTCCTTGGAGCGCACCTCGGCCACCTGCCAGTGTGCCCCCTGCAGGTCGTGCACGATGCGTTGAGTGGTCTCCTCATTGGGGAGGGGCAGGCGCTCCTTCTCCCCGAGGCGGCTGAACAGGCGGGCGGTGAAGACGGCCCCCTGGGGGCGCTTGCGCAGGTGGGCTGTGAGCGTCCAATACTCCTGGGGGACAAAGGCCAGAATTTCCCTTTCCCGCTCCACCACCAGGCGCAAAGCCGCCGATTGCACCCGCCCCGCCGACAGGGGCCCCCGCCAAATCTTCTGCCACAAAAAGGGGCTCAGGGTGTAGCCCACCAGACGGTCCAGGATACGGCGGGCCTGCTGGGCTTCCACCAAGTGCATATCAATGGGACGGGGATGGCGGAAGGCCTCCCGCACAGCCTGTTCGGTGATTTCGTGAAACGCCACCCGCCGCACCTTGCGGGGGTCCAGCCGCGCCGCCTGCACCAAGTGCCAGGCGATGGCTTCCCCCTCCCGGTCGGGGTCTGTGGCCAGGTAGACCGCCTCCGCGTCCCGAGCAAGCCTCTGCACCTCTTGGATGACAGGGCGCTTGTCGGGCAGGGTAACATAGGTTGGCTCAAAGCCGTTGGCGATCTCCACGCCCAGGCGGTCTTTGGGCAGGTCGCGCACATGGCCTTTAGAGGCCTTCACCACATACCCCGTGCCCAAAATGTGGGCCAGGGTGCGCGCCTTGGCGGGGGATTCCACAATCACCAGGCGATCTGGCATACCACCCTCATCTTGCGCTGTCGGTGCGCACGAAGTGCATCCCCCCCACCTGGCGCACCCGCCCACTAACCTCCAGCATGGTTAAGGTAGCGCTCACCACAGGCATGGGCAGGCCGGTGCGCCGGCGCAGGTCGTCAATGTGCATCGCCTCCGTCCCGAGCGCCTCAAGCACCAACGACGCCTCATCGCGCACGGCCGATGAGGGCGGTGAGGCGGGGGGGCTAGGCTCAAGAAGGAAGGGTTGCACGGCCGGGGTCTCCAGGCGCAGTTCCTCCAGGATGTCCTGCACCTGCGTAACCAGTTTGGCGCCCTCTTGGATGAGGCGATGGGTGCCCGCCGAGGCAGGGGAGGTGATGGGGCCGGGGACGGCAAACACCTCCCGCCCCTGGGACAGGGCCCATTGCACTGTGGACATGGCCCCACTTTCCAAAGGGGCCTCCACCACCAGGACACCCCAGGCTAGCCCGCTGAGGATACGGTTGCGGCGGTGGAACTGGAACGGTTCGGGGCGCGTGCCCAGGGGGTATTCGGTGAGCACCGCCCCCTGGGTGGCGATGCGCCGGGCGAGGAAGCGATGCTGTTGGGGATACAGGCGGTCCAGCCCCCCCGCCACCACGGCGATGGTGCGCCCCCCGGCCTCAAGGGCGGTCTGGTGGGCGCAGGCGTCTATGCCCTGGGCCAACCCGCTCACGATAGTGAACCCCTCCTCCACCAGGGCGCGGGTCAAGAGCCGACATGCCTCTAGGCCGTAGGGGGTGGCCTGGCGGGTGCCCACTACGGCCAGGGCGCGGTCATCCTGCGGTTGCAGGTTGCCCTGCACAAAGAGCACAGGGGGCACGTCGGTGGTCTCCCGAATTTCCTTCAGGCGACGGGGGTAAGCCGTGTCGTGCCAGGTGAGAGCGGTGGCGCCCCAGTGGTGGAGGGTCTCCAGTTCCTGGAAGGGATCGATGCGGGCACGTGCGTGCAGAATGGCGTCTACCACAGGCGGCTCCAGCCCCGCCCCCCGCAGGCGGGAGGCGTCGGCGCGCCACGCCTCCTCCAGGGAGCCGAAAGCCCCCTCCAACAGGCGGAAGCGTGCGGGCGTCATCAGGGGGATGCGGGCGAAGGCGACCCAGTAGGCTAGTCCTTCCATAGGGGGTTCACACGCGCAAGGGTGGCGGAGAGGGTGGGATTCGAACCCACGAGGGCCTTGTGGGCCCTACGCGCTCTCCAGGCGCGCCTGTTCGACCGCTCCAGCACCTCTCCCGGAGGCAATCTGCGGAGAGGGTGGGATTTGAACCCACGATCCCACGGGGGGATACCGCATTTCGAGTGCGGCGCCTTCAGCCTCTCGGCCACCTCTCCGTGCCCTAGCTATTATAGCATAGGTCTAAAACACAAACAGGGGCTTATCTTTGGTGATGATCCGTTGCTCCTCAGCCAGGGCCTGGCGCAGGTACTTGGGGAGGGCGAACAGGGCGGGGTGTATGGTGCCATCGTAGAAGCGCAAGCCCTGCACCTCCCGCTGGGCCAGGGTGGTATCCACCGCAAGCGGTGTCAGGGCGCGAGGGTCGGGGCCGGTGGATGCCAGCACGAAACCCCACGCCTCTCCAAAGGACTGCATCGGCACGATGTAGGGAACGGTAAGGGGGAATACGGTGGACAGGGTGCGGTGAATGGCCGTGAACACCTCGGTGTAGTTGACGATGCTGGCGGGGCCGGCCTGGGTAACAAGGATGCCTCCAGGATTAAGGCGCGACCGCACCAGGCGGTAAAACTCTTGGGTATAGAGCAAGTAGGCCGTCCCGCCCTCGATGGGGTCGGGCAGGTCCAAGATGATGACATCATAGCACGCGGGGGACTGCTCTAAGAAGGCCAGGGCGTCGGCGAAGTGCAGGCGCAGGCGAGGGTCGTCAAAGGCTCCCTGGTGGTGCTGGGGCAGGTGCTGGCGGCACAGATGCACCACCTCCTCGTCCACATCCACCATGACCACCTGCTGGACGGTGGCGTGGCGGAGCACCTCCCGGGCGGTGGATCCCTCCCCACCCCCGCCGATGAACACCCACTGGGGGCGGGGATGGGCAACCAAGGCGGGATGCACCAAAGCCTCGTGATAGACGAACTCCTCCCCTTCTGCGGATTGGGTCTTGCCGTCCAAGACCAGCATCCGCCCGAAGGCGGGGGTCTCCAGGACCTCCACCTGCTGGTAGCGGGTGCGCCCGCTGAACAACACGCGCGAGATACTAGCCCCGTGCAGAAGGTCGGGGGTCAGCGCTTCCAAGAACCATTTGGGTCTACCGGGGAGCATAAACCTCCTAGGAGGGTGAAGCGGCGGCGCGCTGCTCCAGGCGTCCCCGCTCCAGTTCGGTGATGTCGGGCTCCTGGCAGTGGAGCCGCTCAATCACCCACTGGGCGGCCCGATGGGGGCTGAAGCGCTCCCCGCAGGTGAAGATGTCCACCGCCGCATAGCCGTACTCTGGCCAGGTGTGGATGCACAGGTGGCTTTCGGCGATGGCTACTACCCCGGTTACCCCCACGGGGTGGAACTTGTGGAAGGTCTGCCCCACGATGGTCGCCCCGGCTATCTGCGCCGCCTCCAGAAGGGTCTGCCGAATGTACGGCAGGTCATCCAGCAAGCGCGGGTCGCATCCCCGCAGTTCCAGGATGAGATGCCGTCCGAGCGCCTGCAATCACCTTCCCTCCTTTGTATGGTTCACAATTCTCCATTATACGCCGTTCCCCCAGGGGGTCTAGGGGTGTGGGGGCAATTTTCGCCGCAGGGGCCGTGGGGTAGAATAGCCCTTGAGGAGAGCGGGAGTGCCGTCTATGGGGCGCTGGCTTCTGGTGCGCCACGCTGAAAGCACCTGGAATCAGGAGCGTCGTCTGCAAGGGCAATCCGACCCTCCGCTAAGCCCGCAGGGGCAGGCTCAAGCCCAGGCCTTGCGCCAGCGCCTGAAGCGCTTTTCCATTGCCCACACCTATGCCAGCGACCTGACCCGCGCCGTCCAAACGGCCCACATTGTGTTGGAGGGGCGCTCCATCCCCCTCACCCTTACCCCTGCGTTGCGGGAGTTCGCCTTCGGCCCCTGGGAGGGCAAACTGTACGACGTTCTCACCCGGGAGGACCCCATCCGCTTCCGCCAGTTCATGACGGGTGACCCGTCCTTTGAACCCCCACCCGGTGGGGAGACGCGTCAGCAGGTGCTGCAGCGGGTGGGGGCTTTTATCGCCCACGTCAGACAACACCACCTGCAGGACGACATCCTGATTGTCTCCCACGGCGGGTGTTTGCGGGCGGTGGTGGTGGCCCTGTTGGGTTTGCCCGTGGAGACCCTGTGGCGTTTCCGTCTGGCCCCCGCCAGTATCTCCGTCATAGAGGTAGACACCCACAACGCCCGCCTGGTGGTGTGGAACGATGCATCCCATTACCTCAACGGCGACCTGCCCCGCCCGGGCGGGCCGGCCGCCTAGCAGGGCTGTGCACGGCCATGCAGACCCCCCGTCGTCTGGAGCGCACGCTCCTGGAACGCCTGGCACGCCAGGTGGGGTTGGCCGTGGTGGGGTGCACCACGGCGGATGCCTTCCCCCAGGCCCGCCAGACCGCTCTGGAGCGCCTCCAGCAGGGGTTGATGGGCACCCTCCCCTGGTACCACACTGCGCGTGTCTTGCGGGGCACTGATCCCCAGGTCCTTTTGCCGGGGGCGCGCTCTCTCATCGCTGTGGCGGTCAGTTACTGGTGGCCCCAGGAGCCTGCACCCCGCCCCCTGACGGGGCGCGTCGCCCGCTACGCCTGGGGGCTGGACTACCACAAAGCCCTCAAGGAGCGTTTGCGCACCCTGATGCACCTCCTGGAGGCCCAGGTGGGCCCCTTCCGCTGGAAGGTGTATGTGGACGATGGCCCCCTCTTGGAACGGGAGGTGGCCCGGCGCGCCGGGGTGGGCTGGTTCGGCAAGAACACCAACATCCTCACCCCCATCGGCTCCTGGGTGTTTTTGGGCGAGGCCCTAACAGACCTAGAAGTAACGCCCGACCCGCCCCTGAAGAAGACCTGCGGCCAGTGCCAGGCCTGCATGCCCGCCTGCCCCACGGGGGCCCTTATCGCCCCCTATGTCCTGGACAGCCGGCGGTGCATCGCCTACTTGACCATTGAGCACCGGGGGCCAATCCCGCGCCACCTGCGCCCCCTGATAGGCGATTGGGTGTTCGGATGCGACATTTGCCAAGAGGTGTGTCCTGTCAACCGCAAGGCGCAGCCCACCACTTTGCCCGAACTGGAGCCCCGTGCCCCCCACCAACGGGTAGACCTGCTGGAGGTTCTGTCCTTGACGGAGGAGGGGTTTCAAGAGCGCTTTCGGGGCACCAGTATCCGTCGGGCGACACGGGTGGGGCTGCAGCGCAATGCGTGCGTGGTATTGGGCAACCTGGGCGACCCGGCGGCGGTGCCGGCTTTAACCCGCGCCCTGCGGGAGGGGGAGCCATTGGTGCGGGGCCACGCCGCCTGGGCACTCGGGCGCATCGGCACCTTTGAGGCCTTGTCCGCTTTGCATAGTGCCCTGTCCACCGAGCCTGACCCCTGGGTGGGGGAGGAGATACGCATGGCCCTGCACGATGCTACACTACCCCTAAGTGTGTAACGGGGGTGTCTATGACACTTAAGGATAAGGTCGCTATCGTTACGGGGAGCAGTCGGGGGATTGGGAAGGCTATCGCATTGGCCTACGCCCGTGAGGGGGCGAAGGTGGTTGTTGTCGCCCGTTCCGAGACGGAGGGGCGCTTGCCCGGCACCATCCACCAAACGGCCCAGGAGATTCGCGCCCTGGGGGGCGAGGCCTTGCCCATCCGCTGTGATGTAACCGACGAGGAGCAGGTCAAAAGCATGGTGGCCCAGGTGATGGAGCGCTACGGGCGCATTGATGTGCTGGTTAACAACGCCGCCATTATCCTGCGCACGCCTATTGTCCAAACCGAAACCCGCCACTGGGACTTGCTGATACGGGTCAACCTGCGGGGGCCATTCCTGTGCTGTAAATATGTGCTCCCGATTCTGATGGCCCAACGCCAGGGCAACATCCTCAACATCACCTCCCGGGCGGCGGAGCGGGCTGTGCCGGGGGGGGTGCACTATGCGGTGAGCAAGGCGGGGCTGAACATGTTCACCCTGGGCCTGGCCGAGGAGGTGCGGGAGTATAACATCGCTGTCAACGCTCTGGACCCCGGCTTTATCAAGACCGAGGGGGCCGTCCTCACCCGCCCGGCCAACTTTGACTGGTCGGGGGCCGAGCCCCCCGAAGTGGTGGGGCCGGCGGCCGTGTGGCTCGCTCAGCAGACGGCCCAGACCTTCACCGGGCGCATCGTGCGGCGGTCCGAGTTTGGGAAGACCTGGCCCTAGCCTCTGTCCATCTGCTGGGCCAGAAACTCCGCCAGGTGCAGGGGGCGCACACCCGTCCCATGCTCCACCTGCATGAAGCACGACATCCCTGTAACCACCACTGGCGCCCCCGGATTGGCCCGCACCGCCGGGAACAACCGCCTCTCCCCAATCTTCAACGAGATATCGTAGTGCTCCTTTTCGAAGCCGAAGGCCCCCGCCATCCCACAACACCCTGCGTCCACAAACTCCACCTGGGCCTGGGGCACCATGCGCAGTGCCTTGAGGCTCGCCTCATACCCCACGAGGGCCTTCTGATGGCAGTGAGCGTGCAGGAGCACTTTCCCCGCATACGCCCGGAGGGGCAAGTCCAGGGCGTTCTGCTCGGCCAAGCGTACCAAAAAGGTGTCCAACAACATGGCCTGCTGGGCAACGATCCGCACCCGCTCATCTTTGGGTAGCAAATCGGGATACTCGTCCCGCAAGGTCAACAGGCACGGCGGCTCGCACCCGACGATAGGTATCCCCTTCTGGGCGAAGGGATATAGGATCTCCACATTGCGCCGAGCGTGCTCCCGCGCCCGGTCCAGCATCCCTTTGGAAATCATCGGCCGTCCACAGCACACGTTGCGGGCCAACACCACCCGATACCCCGCACGCTCTAACAGGTGCACCGCCCCCTGTCCCATAGAAGGGTGGTTGTATTCCATGAAAGTATCGTGGAACAGGACCACTTCCCCTTTGCTGCCCGCCTGCGGTAAGGGGGTATGCCGACGGAACCAGGCGGAGAAGGTGGGGCGGACGAAACGCGGCAAGGAACGAGACGGGTGAATACCTATGCGGGCCAACGCCCATCGCCCCAAAAAAGAAGAGGCCATCCAGTTGGAGAGGGGTGCCGTGGCGCTTCCCAGGCGTCCCAGCAGGGCGATGTGGGCAAACAGGCGCGCCCGCAACGGCCAGCCGTGGGCCTTGTAGTAGTGGGCCAAAAACTCGTACTTCAGTTTGGCCATGTCCACGCTGGACTCGCATTCGGCCTTGCACCCCTTGCACTCCAGGCAGAGGTCTAGCACCTGGTAAAGGCGCTGGCTGGTGAACTCGCTGGGGGGCAGGAGGCCCGATAGCACCGCCCGCAAGGCGTTGGCCCGCCCGCGGGTGGAGTGCTCCTCCTCCCGGGTAACCATATAGGAAGGGCACATGGTGCCCGAGAGCATCTTGCGGCACGCCCCCACGCCGTTGCACATCTCCACTGCCCGGTCAAAGCCCCTATCGGCCGAGAAATCCAGGTGGGTGCGGATGGGCACCGTGCGGTAAGAAGGGGAGAAGCGCAGGTCCGTGGTCAAGGGGGGGCAGTCCACAATCTTGCCGGGATTAAGGATGTTCTGGGGGTCGAAGGCCCGTTTCACCTCCCGAAAGGCCTGGTAGAGGCGCGGGCCGAACATCTTCTCGTTGAACACGCCCCGCACGCGTCCGTCCCCGTGCTCCCCCGACAGCGCCCCCTCAAACCGCAGGACCAGGTCGGCGATGGCGTTGGCGATGCTCTCCATCCGCTGCAGGCCTTCGGCCGTCTTCAGATTGATGAGGGGGCGGATGTGCAGGCACCCTACGCTGGCATGCCCGTAGTAGGCGGCGGACGTCCCGTGCGCTCGCACCACGGCGTCGAACTCGCGGATGAAGGCGGGCAGGCGGGAGGGGTCAACGGCTGTGTCCTCCACGAAGGGCAGGGGCTTGGTATCGCCCTTGATGCCCATCAGCAGGCCCAGTCCACCCCGCCGCACGGCCCACACATCGGCCTGCTGGGCAGGCGTGAGGGCAAAGGTAACGGCGTAGGCCAGCCCCCTGCGTTGGGCGCGGGCCTGGATGCGCTCCAGGCGGGAGCGCACCTCCGCCTCACTTTCCCCGAACACCTCCACGACAAGGATGGCCCCTGGCTCCCCCTGCACGAAGCCCATGCGACGGGCCAAGCTGAGCTGCGTGCGGGCCTGGCGCAGGATGGTATCATCCACCAGTTCAATGGCGGCGGGCTGGTCTTCCAGGATAGGAGGGGTATCCTCACCCGCCTCGAACAGGGTGCGGTAGTGGAGGATGGCCAAGCCTGTGCGCTTGGGGAGGGGCACCAAACGCACCGTCAGGGCCGTATACACGGCCAACGTCCCCTCTGACCCGACGATGAGACGGCAGAGGTTGGTCTCCCCCTCCAGGAACAGGTCCAGGTTATAGCCCCCCACACGGCGCTGGATTTTGGGATAGCGGCGCAGGATTTCGTCCCGGTGCTCGCGGACGAGGCGGTAGAGGGTGCGATAGGCGTTGCCCTCCATGCCCGGGGCGGACAGTTTGGCCTCCCACTCCTGGGGTGAAAGGGTGCGGAAGGTAGTGGGGGTGCCGTCGGCCAGGAAGGCCTCCATCGCCAGCACGTGGTCCACCGTCTTGCCGTAGAGGATGGAATGGGCACCGCAGGAGTTGTTGCCACTGGCCCCGCCCACGGTGGCGCGGTTGGTGGTGGTGGGGTCGGGGGCGAAGTGGAGGCCGTAGGGGCGCACGGTGGCGTTCAGTTCGTCTATGGTGATGCCCGGCTGGACGCGCGCCCACCCCTCCTGGGGGTTGACCTCCAAGACCTGGTGCATATACTTGGTGAAGTCGATAACGACGGCGTGGTTACACCCCTGGCCGGCCAGGCTTGTGCCCCCGCCCCGTGGCAGAAGGGGCACCCCCACATCCCGACAGGCCTCCACCACCCGTTGCACATCCTCAGCGTCCTTGGGGAGCACCACCCCGACGGGCACCATTTGGTAAATGGAGGCGTCGGTGCTGTAGAGGGCTTGGGCGTAGGCGTCAAAGCGCACCTCGCCCTTGATGCGTCCCTTGAGGCGGGCCTCCACCTCCTGGGCCTTTGCGCGGGAGATGGGGCCGGCGGGAAGCCAAGTGGGGGTGGGCATAGGCGTCCCCTAGCGGCGGGCCCTTTTCAGCAGGGCCTCCAAGCGTTCCAAGGCGCGTGCGATGTTCTGGCGGGAGTTGGCATAGGAGAGGCGGATGAACCCCTCCCCATACTGGCCGAAGGCGGTGCCCGACAGAAGCGCCACCCCCGCCTCTTCCAAGGCGCGCCGTTCCAACTCCCGGCTGGTCAGGCCCGTGCCCCGGATATCAGGGAAGGCGTAAAAGGCCCCCTCGGGCAGAGGGCACACCACGCCGGGCAAGGCGCGCAGGCCCGCCACGATGAGGTCGCGCCGAGCGCGGAACTCGGCCACCATCGCCTGCACGCTGTCTTGGGGGCCGTCCAAAGCCGCCAAGGCCGCCTTCTGGACGAAGGCGGGGGCGCAAGAGACGCTGTTGATCACCAACCGCACCACCGGCTCCACCAGGGTCTTGGGGAAAATCCCCCAGCCCAAGCGCCAGCCGGTCATGGCGTAGGTCTTGGAGAGGCCGTCTAGGACAATGGTGCGCTCGGCCATCCCGGGGAGGGAGGCGATGCTCTGGTACCGACCGTTGTAGAGAATAGCGTGGTAGACCTCATCGGAGAGCACATACACCTGCTCCCACCGGCGCAGGAGGTCGGCAATAGCCTTGAGTTCCTCGGCGGTGAGGGCGGAGCCGGTGGGGTTGTGGGGGGAGTTGAGGATAAGCAGGCGTGTGCGGGGCGACAGTTTCCGCTCCAAGTCGTCCAGGTCAAGATGGTAGCCGCGGGAGGGGTCTAGGGGCAAAGGCACGGGCGTCGCCCCGCAAAAGGTAACCACCGAGGCGTAAATGGGGAAGCCCGGGTCCGGGTAGAGAACCTCGCTTCCCTCCTCAGCTAAAGCCAGAATAGTGTAGAAGATAATGGGCTTGGCCCCTGGCGTAATGACCACCTGGTCGGCCGCCACGGGGATGCCCAAGCGCTGGCGGGCGTGGCGGGCGATGCCTTCCCGCACCTCGGCCAGTCCTGCCGAGGGGGTGTAGTGGGTATACCCCTCCTGTAGAGCCCTGTAGGCCGCCTCCACAATATGGGCAGGTGTAGGAAAATCGGGCTCGCCGATCTCCAGATGGATGATGTCCCGCCCCTGGGCCTCCAAAGCCTTGGCGCGAGCCAACACCTCAAAGGCTGTCTCTGTGCCCAGGCGGGCCATGCGTTGGGCAAGCATATCCCCTCCAGTCATGGGATGTGATGTGGGATGGTTAGGGCGTTGGGGCCTCCTCCCGCAGCTCCCGGGGTAGGACGAAGGAGATGTGCTCTTCGGCCAGGGTCAAATGGCGGACGCGCTGGGGGGAGAGGGCGTCCACCACGGCCTGCACTAGGCTTTCGGGTGTGCTGGCCCCTGAGATGATACCCACCTTTTGGGCCCCTGCAAGGTATTCGGGGCGCAGTTCCTCGGGGCCGTTGATGAGGTAGGCGGGGACGCCCTGGGCCTGGGCCACCTCCCGCAGGCGGTTGCAGTTGGACGAGTTCTGGGCACCAATGACCAAAATGACATCGGCCTCTTGGGCCAGAGCCTTCACCACCGCCTGGCGATTAGTGGTGGCGTAGCACAGGTCGTTGCGCACGATAGCGTGGGGGAAGCGCTGGCGAATGGCCTCCACCGCCTTAGCCGTATCGTCCACGGAGAGGGTGGTCTGGGTGAGGACGGCCACGGGGGTGTCGGGATCCCAAGGGGGGAGATGGATGCCCTCCCGCTCATCAAGCAAATACATGGGTGTCTGCCCCATGGTGCCCCGCACCTCTTGATGACCCCGGTGGCCGATGAGGATGATGCGTCGTCCCTCCTTGGCATAGCGACGGGCCTCGTTGTGCACCTTGGTGACCAGGGGACAGGTGGCGTCGATCACCCGCAGATGGCGGGCACGCGCCTTCTCATAGTCCTGGGGCGGGGAGCCGTGCGCCGAAAACACCACCACCGAGCCGGGAGGAACCTCGTCCACATCCTCCACCGTGATGGCCCCTTTCGCCTCCAGGGAGGCCACCACCGTGGGGTTATGAACGATTTGGTGCTTCACATACACGGGGGGGCCGAAGCGCTGAAGGGCCAGTTCCACGATATCAATGGCCCGTACCACCCCTGCGCAGAAACCTCGGGGCGAGCCGAGAATCACTTCCATAGCATGCACTCCTCGTCCTCATCATAGTGGCATGAGGGGCCTTTGACAAGGGAAGCCGTGTCCTCAAAGGTGTGGGAAGGGTTTCGGGTGCCCCGACGGGGCGGGCTCGGCGAAAACGTGGGCAGGGGGCCCCACCCCTTGACAAACGGCGCCACAGTGGTTACATAATAGGGCACAACCGTGCCACGCCTGGAGAGCGTCTGTAAGGAGGGGGATATGGCCTGTTGGTTCCGAGGTGTGCAAAGGTATGGTCTGCTTGTGCTGGCTCTAGCCCTTTTGGCGGTAGTGGTTGGATGTCGGGCGGCGGCGCCCACACCTACTCCCACCCCTGCTCCTGTAGCCGCCCCGGCTGCCCAGCCCACCCCGGCCCCCCGTCCCACCCCCACCCCGACGCCTGCGCCCCCCTTGCGGATAGGGGAAATTAACTCCTATTCTGGCCTCTCTACTGTTTACACCTTCCCTTATCGTGAAGGCCTGCGCATGGCGGCCGAGGAGATCAACGAAAAGGGTGGCATCTTGGGGCGGAAGATAGAGTTCATTTTCCGGGACGACAAACTGCGTGCCGACGAGGCGGTGAAGGCAGCCCAGGAGCTGGTGTTCCAGGAAAAGGTGGAGTTCCTGGTGGGGTGCATCAGTTCCACGGTGGGGCTGGCCCTCTCGGAGTGGGCCAAGGCCAACAAGGTGTTCTACTTCGCCACCCACTGCCAGACCAGCCGTCTGACGTGGGACCTGGGGCATGAGTATGTGGCCCGCACCAGCAACAATGTCAACCAGTACATTCGCGCCCTGGCCAAGCGGGTGGTGGAGGACTATCCCCAGTGCAAGCGGTGGCTCTCTATCAACCAGGACTACGAGTACGGGCGGGCGGTGCACGAGGACTTCTTTGAATATATGCGGAAGCATCGCCCCGAGACCACCATCGTGGCCGAATACTGGCCGCGCCTGGGCGAGACCGACCACACCTCCTACATCACCGCTATGATGGCCCAGAAGGGCAAGGCCGACTGCATCCTCACCTCCCTGTGGGGCTCCCAGAGTATCACCTTCATCAAGCAGGCCACCCCCTACGGCCTGTTCAAGGAGTTCCAGCTGGTGCACGCCAGTGTGGGCAACCTGGACGAACTGGGCGGCCTGGGCAGGGAGGCCCCTGTGGGTGCGGTAACGCCTCCTTTCATCCCCACCTATCTGCCTGAGGTGCTCCAGGCCAACCCCGAGTTGGCGGCGTGGGTGAAGCGGTATAAGGACCGCACGGGCGGTTCGGAACCCACTACGGGCTCCGCCTTTGGGTATGTAACGGTCTACATCATCGCCGAGGTGCTCAAGCGCACCAACGGCTCCACCAAGCCGGATGACATCCATAAGGCTCTCAGCAGCGGGGACTTTAGCGTGAAGATGCCGTGGGGCGAGGTGATCATGCGGGCGTGCGATCAGCAGGCTCTGCCGCCCCTCTGGACGGGGGTGGTGGATGTGAAGCCCGATGGCACCCCCTATGTGCGGGACCTGAAGACCCTGCACGGCAAAGATGTGGTCCGCTCCTGCGACGAGGTGAAGGCGTTGCGGGAGAAGGCGAAGAAAGGGTAACCGTACCGAGAGCGGGGGGCCGGCGCACCCCGGCCCCCCTTTCCCCCTATCCCCCGCGCGGAGGGCATCCCCGTGGACTGGCTTGCTGAGAATACCCCCCGCATTGTGGTGCAACTCCTATCGGGCATCAGCGTGGGCGTGCTCCTGTTCCTGGTCGCTTCCGGTCTGTCTCTCATCTTCGGGGTGAGCCGGGTGGTGAACTTCGCCCACGGGGCCTTGTATATGGTGGGGGCCTACCTGGCTTATACCATTATGCGCACGGTGCCGGGCTCGGGGCTGTACTACTGGTTGGCCCTGGCGTTGGCCCCCATAGGGGTGGCGGTTGTGGGGTTGCTCATAGAGGTGCTTTTCCTGCGCCGCATCTACCAGGCGGAGCACATTTATCAACTGCTCTTGACCATCGGGTTGGCCTTTGTGATTGGGGATATTGTGCGCATCATTTGGGGTCCGGAGAACCGCTCTGTCACGCGCCCTGAGTTTCTGACGGCCTCCCTTCCCATTCTGGGCCAGCCCTTCCCCAGTTATAACCTGGTGATTTTGGGGCTGGGGCCGCTGGTGTTGCTGGCCTTGTGGTGGGTGTTCTACCGCACCCGGTGGGGGATGCTGGTGCGGGCGGCCACCTGGGACCGGGATATGCTGGGTGCCTTGGGGGTGAATACCCCCCTGGTGTTTACCACGGTGTTCGTCTTCGGGGCGTGGTTGGCGGGGTTGGGCGGGGCCCTGGTGGCCCCCATTCAGGGGCTTGCGCCTGGTATGGACGCGGCTGTCATCATCCTAGCCTTCGTGGTGGTGGTCATTGGGGGGTTGGGGAGTTTCTTCGGCACCCTGGTGTCGGCAATTTTGATTGGGGTGGTGCAGGGGTTGGCGGTGCTCAACCCCTTCCTGCGCCATTACGACCTGGTGCTTCCCTTCGCCTTGATGGCGTTGGTGCTCATTCTGCGGCCGGTGGGCCTGTTCGGCAGGCCCGAGTCCTAACGTGAGGAGGCGACGGTGCAGGAGGTCGCACGCAAAGGAGTGGGGCGCTGGCGGGTGCCCCTTGTGGGAGCCTCAATGCTCACCGTTGGGGGATGGCTGGCTTTTTTGGTGGTTGCCCTGATCTTTCCCCAGATTGCCCCTGTGTTCTGGGTGCAGTTCGCCATTGACCTTTTCGTTCTCACCCTGTTCGGCCTCTCCCTGAATTTGCTGATGGGGTATGGGGGGATGGTCTCCTTCGGGCATGCCGCTTATTACGCTCTGGGAGCCTATGCCGCTGCCCTGTTGGTGAAGCGGGCGGATGTCCCCATGCCCTTGGCCTTGGCCCTGGGCCCCTTCTTCGCCGCCGGGGGCGCTATGGTGTTCGGCTTCTTCGCGGTGCGCCTGACCGCCATCTACTTTGCGATGCTCACCTTGGCCTTCTCCCAGATCGTCTACGCTGTAGTGTTCAAGTGGACGAAGTTCACGGGGGGCGATGACGGGATTCAAGGGGTATGGCCCATTCGGGCATTGGCTGCGCCACCGGTGTCCGATAACTATTACTACTTCACTTTGGGTGTGGTTCTGGTGTGCACTCTCATTCTATATCTCATCGTCAACTCGCCCTTTGGCTATACCCTACGGGCTGTTCGGGAGAACCCTCGCCGCGCCGAGATGGCAGGGGTGAATGTGCGTCTGCACCAGTGGGTGGCCTTTGTGATCGCGGGCTTCTTTGCGGGGGTTGCTGGGTCGCTGTTCGTGTTCTTCCAGGGGAGTGTGAACCCCGACTACGCTGGGGTGGCGCGGAGCACCGACCCCCTCATCGTGGCCCTGCTCGGGGGTATGCACCACTTCCTGGGACCAGCCGTGGGGGCGCTCCTCTATAAGATCATCTTCTTCTATGTGGGACGGGAGTTCCCCTTCCTGTGGCAGTTGCTGGTGGGCCTCATTTTGGTGGGGGTGATTCTCCTGTTCCCTGGGGGGGTGATGGGGTTCCTCACCGAGCGGCGCTGGCGGACACTGCGGTGGTGGCCCCGCAAGGCGGGGGCTACCCCCACCCCCCGGGAAACCGGCCCCCAACCCTCGTCCAGTGCTTCGGGAGCGAGTCCAGATGGTAACGCCTAAGGTGATCTTCTCCTGTAAGGGGTTGAGTAAGGCCTTCGGGGGGCTGAGGGCCGTGGATGGAGTGGATTTGGCCGTGCGGGAGGGGGAACTGCGTGCTCTTATCGGCCCCAACGGAGCGGGCAAGAGCACCTTCTTCAACCTGGTGACGGGGCAACTGCGCCGGGACAAGGGGGAGGTGCACTTCAACGGGCACCGCATAGATGGCCTCGCCCCGTATCAGGTGATGCGACGGGGCATCGCCCGCACCTTCCAGATCACCAGCACCTTCCGCCGCCTCACCGCCTTGGAGAATGTGCAGGTGGCTTTGTTTGTGCATCACCAGCGCCATCTGAACCCCCTCGCCCTGTTTATCCCTGCCCATCGCAGTATGCGGGAGCGGGCGATGTTTCTGCTGGAGCAGGTGGGTCTGGCCGACAGCGCCTTCAAGCCGGCGGGTGTCCTCGCACACGGCGACCAGAAGCGGTTGGAACTGGCTATTGCCTTGGCCAGCGCGCCCCGCATGCTCCTGCTGGACGAGCCGACGGCCGGTATGGCGCCGCACGAGCGCCGCGAGGCTATGTCCCTCATCACGCGCATTGCCCGAGAGCAGGGCCTGACCCTCCTGTTCACGGAGCACGATATGGATGTGGTGTTCGGCTATGCGGAGCGCATCACGGTGATGCACCAGGGGAAAGTGCTAGCCGAGGGTTCGCCGGAGGAGGTGCGGGCCAACCCCGAGGTGCAGCGGGTCTACCTGGGGGAGCACGGGTAGGGGGACAGTATGCCCTTGCTGGAAGTGCAGAACCTCAACACCTTCTACGGCCAGAGCCATATTCTCTTTGATGTAACTATGACGGTGGATAGGGGGGAGGTGGTGTGCCTGTTGGGGCGCAATGGTGCGGGCAAGAGCACCACTCTCAAGAGCATTATCGGTTTGGTGCCCCCCCGATCGGGCAGTATCCGCTTCAAAGGGCAGGAGATCACCGGCTTGCCTCCCTATCGCATCGCCCGCATGGGAATTGGCTATGTGCCTGAGGAACGGCGCATTTTCGCCAACTTGTCGGTGCGGGAGAACTTGGAGGTGGCTCGGCGCACGGCTCCCCCCTCCACCGACGGCCACCCCTGGGATGTGGAGCGTGTGTTGACCCTGTTTCCCCGCTTGCGCTCCTTCTTGGAGCGGCGCGCCGGCACCCTCAGCGGGGGCGAACAGCAGATGCTCACCATCGCCCGTACTCTGATGACCAACCCCGACCTTCTGCTCCTTGATGAGCCGTCGGAGGGGTTGGCGCCGGTGGTGGTGCAAGCCCTCAAGGAGCAACTCCAAAGCCTCAAAGCCACCGGCCTCACTATCATCCTGGCGGAGCAAAACGTACGCTTCGTGAGCGGGCTCGGCGACCGGGTCTACATCTTAGAGAAGGGCCACATCCGCTACCAGGCTCCTATGGAGCGCTTCCTGGCCGATGAGGGCGTTCGCCGGGCCTATCTGGCCGTGTAGGTGGCCATTCGGGTGCAGAGTACTCCCCGTTGCCCTTGGGGCACGCCCATGCTATCCTTTCCCTAGCCCACGCCCAGGAGGAGGACTATGGCCAGCACGATAGAGGTGCTCCTGCCTATCGCGGAAACAGAGGATGGGCACAAACTCCGTCTGGCCCCCCGCCTAGAAACCCTGGCGGGCAAAACCATCGGCTTCATCAACAACGACTGGATCTCCTTGGACATCACCTACGATGAGTTCAAGCGCCTTTTGCAAAGCCAGTGGGAGGTGCGGGGTTTTGTGGAGAAGCGCAAGGCCAAGTCCAGCCCCCTCCCTCCCCACGATATTGACGACCTGGCACGCCGTGCCGATGCGGTCATCACCGGCCTGGGCAACTGAGGGTCGTGCACTACGTGGTGTATCCACGACAGCATCCAACTGGAGAAGCGGGGCATTCCGACGGTAACCCTGTCCACCAAGTTCTTTGAGGCCCTGGCCATGGCCACGGCCCGCGGCAAGGGGGCGCCCGATTTGAAGCAGGTGATTCTCCCCTATCCCTACGAGACTTTGCCCGAGGCACAGGTGCGGGAGGTGGCCCGTAAGGCCCTAGCAGCGGTGCTCCAGGCCCTCACCGACCCCAACGCCCCCCGTAAGGTGGACATCACATAAACGTCAGCTGTGAGGGCGTGATGACTCCGCGACGCCTTTCCTCCACTCGCCAGGTCCTCCCCGATGTGTGGGAGGAGGTGCAAGAGTTCTTCATCCAGCGGGGGATGACCGACGGCCTGCCGGTGGTTCCGCCCACCGAGGAGCGGGTGTGGCGAATGATCGACGCCCTGGGGCGTCCCCCCGACGAGGTGGTGGCGGAGGTTCCCCCCGCCTTAGGACGGGCCACCATAGAGAAACTGGCCATCAACGCTGTGATGGCTGGGTGCCGGCCGGAGTACTTCCCCGTCGTGGTGGCGGCGGTGGAGGCCCTCTGCGAGCCCAAGTTCAACCTGACGGCCATCCAGGCCACCACCAACCCGGTAGGGCCACTGCTGATTCTCAACGGGCCTATCCGTCGGCGCATCGGGGTGAACTGCGAGGCGGGGTGTTTCGGACCGGGTTGGCAGGCCAACGCCACCCTGGGGCGGGCGGTGCGCCTGGTGCTCCTAAACATCGGAGGGGGTGCCCCCGGCCCCGTGGACAAGGCGGTGCAAGGCTATCCTGGCAAGTATACCTTCTGCTTCGGCGAGAACGAGGAGGATTCCCCCTGGCCCCCTTTGCACACCGAACGGGGCTTCCGCCCCGAGGACAGCGTGGTCACCGTGGTGGGTGCCCAGGGCACCAGCAATATCCTGGAGATGAGCCCCCGCCCTGATGACCTTCTCCACACCCTCGCCCATGGGATGATCAACATCGGGGTCAATAACTTCCTCCTCGGGCAGGGCGAGCCCCTGTTAGTGCTTAACCCCCTGCACGCCCGCATCCTGGCCGAGGCGGGCTGGACAAAAGACAAGGTGCGCGAGTACCTCTACGAGCATGTCCGTGCGCCCCTCTCCTGGTTTTCTCGGCGCGCACGGGAGAGCCGCATCTTCCACGATCGCATCGTGGGCGACACGGTGCGCATAGTGCGCGACCCCCAGCAGTTTATGATCGTGGTGGCCGGCTCCACGGGCGGCCATCACAGCACCTTCATCCCCACCTTCGGGGATACCTTGTCGGTAAGCCGTCGGATACCCTAACGTCTGACCCTTGCCTTGGGAGGTGGACATGGATGCGGCGACCGCCACCATTGAGAGCCTGCTCCAGGAGGGACGGGTCTTCCCCCCGCCGGAGGCCTTCCGCCACCAGGCCCATGTGCGGGATATGCGTGTCTATACGGAGGCCGAACGCGACCCTCTGGCTTTCTGGGAGCGGGCAGCCGGGGAACTGCACTGGTTCCGCCCGTGGGATAAGGTGCTGGAGTGGAACCTCCCCTATGCCAAGTGGTTTGTCGGGGGGAAACTGAACGCCTCGTATAACTGTGTTGACCGCCACCTGACCACCCTCCGCAAGAACAAGGCGGCCATTATCTGGGAGGGGGAGCCCGGAGAGGAGCGGGTGCTCACCTATCAAGACCTTCACCGGGAGGTGTGCCGCTTCGCCAACGCCCTGAAGTCTTTGGGGGTGAAGAAGGGGGACCGTGTTACTATCTACTTGCCTATGGTTCCTGAACTACCCATTGCGATGTTGGCCTGTGCGCGCATAGGAGCACCCCACAGCGTGGTGTTCGGGGGGTTCAGCGCTGACGCCCTGCGCGACCGCATCCAAGATGCCCAGGCCAAGGTGCTCATCACCGCCGACGGGGGGTACCGCAGGGGGGGTGTGGTGCCCCTCAAGCGCAACGCCGATGAGGCTGTTGCCCAGTGCCCCACCATTGAAAAGGTCATTGTCCTGCGGCGCATCGGGGGTATCGCCGATATCCTGATGCACCCCGGCCGCGACCTCTGGTGGCATGAAGTCGTCCAGGGGCAGTCGGCCGTCTGCCCCCCCGAGCCTATGGACGCGGAGGATCTCCTCTTTCTCCTTTACACCAGTGGCACCACTGGCAAGCCGAAGGGCATCATCCACACCACCGGGGGCTACCTGACCCATGTTACCTTGACCGCCAAGTGGGTCTTTGACTTGAAGGAGGAGGACACCTATTGGTGCACCGCCGACATCGGCTGGATAACGGGGCACAGTTACGTGGTCTATGGTCCCCTGAGCAACGGGGCCACCACTGTCATGTATGAGGGTGCCCCCGATTACCCCGACCGCGACCGCTTCTGGGCCATCGTGGAGAAGTACCGGGTGAACATCTTCTACACTGCCCCCACAGCCATCCGCTCCTTTATGCGCTGGGGGGAGCAGTATCCCCAGCGGCATGACCTGTCCAGCCTGCGCCTGTTGGGGACGGTGGGGGAGCCGATCAATCCGGAGGCGTGGGTGTGGTATTGGAAGCACATCGGCGGGGGGCGTTGTCCTATCGTGGATACCTGGTGGCAGACGGAGACGGGGGGAATCCTCATTACCCCCCTGCCGGGCGTGGTAACCCTCAAGCCGGGTTCGGCCACTTTGCCTTTCCCCGGCGTGGGGGCCGAGGTGGTGGACGAGCAGGGAAAGCCCGTCCCCCCAGGACAGGGGGGGTATCTGGTGCTCACCCGCCCCTGGCCGGGCATGCTGCGGGGCATCTACGGCGATCCCGACCGGTACGTGCGCACCTATTGGAGCCGGTTCCCCGGCCGCTACTTCACGGGAGACGGGGCGCGCAAGGATGCCGACGGTTATCTGTGGCTCTTGGGACGGGTGGATGATGTCATCAAGGTGTCAGCCCATCGCCTGTCCACCATGGAGATTGAGAGCGCTTTGGTGGATCACCCCTTTGTGGCCGAGGCCGCCGCTATCGGCAAGAGCCACGAGGTGAAGGGGGAGGCCATCGTGGTGTTCGTTACCCCCAAGGAGGGGGTGAAGACTTCGCCCCAGTTGGCCGAGGAGCTGAAGGCCCACGTGGCCAGGAAAATAGGAGCCATCGCCCGCCCGGACCAGGTCATCTTCACCGCTGCCCTGCCCAAGACCCGCAGCGGCAAAATCATGCGGCGCCTCCTGCGGGACATCGCCGAGGGGCGGGCGTTGGGGGATGTAACTACCCTGGAAAGCCCCGCCGTTGTGGAGGCCCTCAAGGAGCAGTACGGCGAGGAACGGGAGGGATAAGACCTTGCGCAGTGGGGCCTTGAAAGGCTGCCTGCTCTAGGGAGGGAGGCTCACCAGCCCGAGTGTGCGCCCCTGGTATGCTCCACCAGAAAGGAGGTTGGCATGCCTACTATTGGACGCGCGGCGGTCTTTGAGAAGGCGGGCAAGCCCTTCACCATCGTTCAACTGCCTGTCCCGGAGGTGGAACCGGGGGGTATCCTCATCAAGGTCACGGCGGCGGGAATCTGCGGGTCTGACCTGCACTACTGGCGCGGGGATAACCCCGTGCCCATCACCGTGGGCGAGCCTGGCCCCGTGATTCCCGGGCATGAGTTTATGGGGGTGGTGCACACTTTGGGGAAGAACATCAAGACCGACTCCCTGGGCCGTCCCCTGAAGGAGGGGGATCGGGTCGTGTTCCCCTACTTCTTCCCGTGCCAGCGATGCTATTGGTGCGCTCGGGGGGAGCTGCACGCCTGTCCCAACCGCGTGATCCGCCCCTCTATCAAGACCTACCCCTACTGCAACGGAGGGTTCGCCGAGTACTTCTATTTGAGGCCGGGGCACTGGGTGTTCAAGGCTCCCGAGGGGCTGTCCGAGGAGGCGCTGACGCCTGTCAACTGCGCCCTCTCCCAGGTGCTGTTCGGCCTGCACCAGGCCCGCCCCCGCTTTGGTGATACGGTGGTGGTGCAAGGGGCAGGGGGATTGGGCCTGTACGCTATGGCCGTGGCCCGGGATATGGGCGCAGAGAAGGTCATTGCGATAGATGGTCAGGCGCCCCGCCTGCAGATGGCCGAGCGGTGCGGAGCCACCCACACCATCAACATCACGGAGGTGACCCGTCCCGAGGACCGCATTGCTCGAGTGCGGGAACTGACCGATGGGCGCGGGGCCGATGTGGTGGTGGAGGTGGTGGGTTTCCCCCAGGTGGTGCCCGAGGGCATCGCCATGCTCCGCCGGGGCGGAACCTATGTGGAGATCGGCCACATCAGCCCCAACAGCAACGCCACCTTGGACATGAGTTACCTGGTCAGTCGCCAAATCCGCATCTTGGGCATTATGCACTACGACCCCTGGGTGATTCCTGCGGCTCTGGACTTTTTGGTGCGCACCCGCGACCGCTATCCCCTTACGCAGGTGGTCTCCCACAAGTTCCCCCTCGAGCGCATCAACGAGGCCTTCCAAGAGGCGGAGTGGAAGGGACGGGAGGGAGGCTCTCCGGTGGTGCGGGCCATCGTTACACCCTAGGTGCGCCATGCGCAAGGTGGTCTTGTTCTCTTTGATGCGTGAGGAGGTGCATGGGGTTGATGGTGTCCTTCGCCCCGCCGGGGTCTGGGGGGTGGTGCACCCGCCCGCCACGCCTCCAGAGGAGAAAGCCCGCGTGCGGGCAGATGCCGACTTCCTCGGCTGCGCTTGCCCAATGTGGTGCTGTCGCCCCATTCGGCGGGGACGGCCTACAGGGGGTGGGCGCGCCGTGTCCGTTTCGCCTTCGCTAACATCCCAAGGGTGTGGGAGGGCAAAGCCCCCGAGACGCTGGTACAACCGGAAGAGGAGTAGATGACAGGTGGCTGGGTGTTTGGGCTTAGGGCCCTCTGTTCTGTTCGGAAGGGCAGGCTGGGCACGCTCCTTTTAGGGGCATGGCTTCTCGGCGCTCTGCTTTTGGGGGGTGTGGGATGTGGTCCGCCGTTGGAGCAGGTGGTGGCAACAGCGGTGGCCCGCGTGCCCACCCCCACGCCCCTACCGGGAGAGGCTATCGTGGCCACTGTGGTGGCGGGTGTGCCCACACCCACACCACAGCCTACACCTACCCCCATACCCTTGGCCGACATTGTTGCCACGGTGGTGGCGCGTCTGCCCACTCCTACACCCCAGCCGACGCCGACGCCCATTCCCCTAGAGAGCCTTATCGCCACGGTGGTGGCCCGTCTTCCCACGCCCACCCCCACGCCCCTTCCCCCAGCGGGAGCGGGGCTCCCTTCTGCCTCGGCTCCCACCGTGGGGCAAATCCTTCAGGGTGTGGCCCCCTCGGTGGCGTATATTGAGACCTTCACAGGGCAGGGGAGTGGGTGGGCTATCGGCCCTGATTTGATTGTAACCAATGCCCATGTCGTGGGGCAGGCGAGGCGGGTAACAGTGCGGTGGCCCAGCGCTCCCCCTGTGGAGGGGAGTGTCATCGCCACAGACCCCACGCGCGACCTGGCCCTTATTCGCGTGTCGGCCACGGCTCCGCCACTCACTCCCCTGCGCACCCGCTCCTTACTGGACGAGGATATCGGGGCGCCCGTGTTGGTGGTGGGCTACTCTTTGCGTTCCCCCCAGGGGGATGGGACCATGGGCCTCCCCGTGGTGAAGGCGGGCATCCTGTCGGGCACTCTGCGAAGGGGGGGTGTCTCCCTGCTTCGGGTAGACGCCCCTATGGACCCCGGGGACAGCGGCGGCCCGGTGCTAGACCGTAACGGGGTCGTCATCGGTGTCAACCAGGTGCAAGTAACCGAGACACGGGGTGGGCAAAGGGTGGTGGGGGTGTTCTATGCCATCGCTATGGGGGAGGTGGAGGGCTTCTTGCGGGATTGGGGCATTCGGCCCTAGCACACCTCATACATCCAGAATCACCTGGATGCGCCACCCGCCCTCGTGGGGGGCAATGGTGAGGGCGTGGTAGGTGGCCGACTTGATAAGGCATTGAATGCGGTGGCGGGTGCGGTCCACCGGCTCCCCCCACAGGCGGGCACGCAGGTGTGTATCACTCATCTCCACCACCTCCACCCGCTTCACCAGGAACCCCCGCGACTCAAACAGGAAGTTCAACTCGTTCAGGAAGTCCACCAACAGGGCATCCCTGTCGGGGGCGGAGACTTCCACCTCCCGCACCTCCCGTTCCTGGACGGTGGAGGGGTCGGCGATGATGGCGAACATACCCATGCCGGCGAAGGCGAAGGCCTCCTTGAGATCTGCCCCCTCGGCGACGACGCCCACATCGGCGGTATGTTCCAGGAAGGTGAAGCGCCCCATGGGTGACCTCGGCGCTAGCCCACGCCCGCCAGGGCCTGGCCGGCGTCCAAGAGGGCTTGCACCCGTTCGGGGGAGTCGGCCTCGGCGTAGATGCGCAGGAGGGGCTCGGTGCCGGAGAAGCGCACCGCCAGCCACCACTGCCCCTCCAGCACCCAGCGCCAGCCGTCGGTGGTGTCCATCGTCCGCACGGGTAGACCTGCCAGAGTGGGTGGGCGTGCACTGTGCAGACGCTGACGAATGGCCTCCCGTTGATCGGGAGGGAAGGGAAAATCCCGACGGGCGTAAAAGTGAGGGCCAACGACCTGGTGCAACAGGCGCAGGAGGTCGGAAAGGGTCTTGCCCGTGCGGGCCATGAACTCCAAGAGCAGCAGGCCCGAGAGGATACCATCCCGCTCGGGAATGTGTCCCTGGAAGGCGTAGCCCCCGCTCTCCTCGCCCCCGATGAGGGCGTTGTGCTCCATCATCAGGGGGGCCACATACTTGAAGCCCACAGGCGTCTCGTAGACGGGCACACCGTACCGCTCCCCTAGCCGCAAAAGCATGCGGGAGGAGGTGAGGGTCTTCACCAGGGGGCCACGCTGACCACGCACCTCTAGCAAGAAAAAGGCCAGCAGAGCAAAAGCGTCCAGGGTGGTTAGAAAGCCCCCCTGCTCGTCCACCACGCCTAGGCGGTCGGCATCGCCGTCAAAGGCCAGTCCCACTTGGGCCGCGTGGGAGCGCACCGCCTCCACCAGGGGGGCCAGGTTGTGGGGGATGGGCTCGGGGTTATGCATGCCGGGGAAGAGGGGGTTGCGCTCGGCGCGGATTTCTACCACCCGCGTGGCTCCCCCCGCCAACAGACGGGGCACGTAGCCTGCCCCCGCCCCGTGCATAGCGTCAACCACCACGGTGAAGCCCGCGGCCCGCAGGAGGGGCAGATCCACCAAGCGTGCCAGTTGCTGGTCATAGGAGGGGTTGGGGTGAAGGGGGCGCACCATCCCTTGCGCCACCGCCTGCGGCTTGGGCAGGCGGAGCACCTCCTCGGCCCCCAAGCGGTTGATGCGGTCCTCCAGTTGGGCCACTTGCTCGGGAGGGGCGCTGGAGCCGTGGGGGGTCTTCACTTTAAAACCGTTCCAGCGGGCGGGGTTGTGGCTGGCCGTGATGATCACCCCCCCCGCGCAGCGGTGGGCCACGATGTTCCAGGCTACCACAGGGGTGGGAGCGGGGCGGTCGCACAACAGCACGGGGAGGCCATTGCCTGCCAGCACCTCGGCGCAGGCGTCGGCGAAGTCCTCGGAGGCGAAACGGCAATCATAGCCGACGACCCAACACCCGGGTGGGGCGTTCTGGCGTGCCCACACAGCCAGCCCCTGGGCGGCACGGCGCAGGTTGGCGAAGGTGAAGTCCTCGGCGATGATGCCCCGCCAGCCGTCGGTGCCGAAACGAATGACCACTGGCTGCTCCTGCTAATAGCTGTCCAGCATGCCTATGGAGCGTGGAGGCAGATGGGTGCCTGGGGCTAGGGTGATGCCCCGCTCCAAACGGTTGCCTTCCCCCACCACGACGCCATCGGCCAGCACGCACCCTCTGCCCACGCTGGCCCTGGCCTGGAGGCAGACGCCTGCCCCTAGGATACACCCCTCGGCCCGCGCATGGGGATGCAGAACCACCTGCTCCCAAAGGAGAGCCTCCACGATGTGGCTCCCCTCGTGGAGGTGGCAGCGGGGCCCCAGCACAGCCGGCCCCACCACCTTGGCGCCGGGGCCGATGGTGCACCCCTCTCCCAGCACAAGGGGGCCTTTGAGAATGGCTGTCTCATCCACCGAGGCAGAGGGGGCGAGCCACACCCCCGGCTGGCGCTCGGTTACGCCATCCAGGGCAAAGGGGGAGGAGACTAACCCTAACAGAAGGTCGCGATGGAGGCGCATATAGGTGCGGGGGTTGCCCATGTCCAGCCAGTAGGCGCGGGAGCGGAAGGCGAACACGGGCTGGCCGGCCTCCAACAAGGCGGGGAACAGGCCGTGCTCCACCATATACTTCTGGCCAGGGGGCACCCAGCGGAGCACCTCCGGCTCCAGGATGTAGGTGCCAGCGTTGACCCACAGGGTGGTAACCTCGTCCCGTGAGGGCTTCTCCTTGAAGCGCAGGACGCGTCCATCGGGGGCCGTCTCCACCATGCCGAAGGGGGTGGGGTCATCCACCGCCGTGAGGACGATGGTGGCCAGTGCGCCCTTCTGACGGTGAAGGGCCAGGACCTGGCGTAAGTCCAGGTCGGTGAACACATCCCCGTTGCATACCACGAAGGTGCTGGTGAGGCGGTCAGCGACGAACTTCAGGGGGCCGGCTGTTCCCAAAGGGAACGGCTCCACCACATAGTGGAGGCGCACTCCCCAGCGGGATCCATCCCCGAAGTAGGAGCGGATGGCATCGGGGAGGTAGTGGAGGGCCAGAATCACCTCCGTGACACCGTTCTGCCGCAGGTGGGCGAGCATGTGCTCTAAAAAGGGGCGATTAAGGACGGGGAGCATGGACTTGGGGCGGGTGTAGGTCAGGGGGCGTAGACGCGTCCCTTCGCCACCCACCAGGATGACCGCCTGCATAGGCCAGCGCTCCGCAAGAAAGGATGCTAGCGGCGCACGCGATGGGCACTGACCAGGTCGCGTAAGGCGTCCACTTTATCGGTCTGCTCCCAGGGAAGGGAGAGGTCATCCCGTCCGAAGTGGCCGTAGGCGGCCAGGGGGGTATAGATCGGCCGGCGCAGGTCGAGGTGCTGGATGATGGCTAGGGGGCGCAGGTCAAAGAGGTGGCGCACCGCCCGCTCCAGCACCTCATCGGGCACCGTGCTGGTGCCGAAGGTCTCCACGGAGATGGAGATTGGGTCGGCCCGCCCGATGGCATAGGAGACCTGCACCTCGCACCGTTCTGCCAGGCCTGCGGCAACGATGTTGCGCGCCACATAGCGGGCACCATAGGCGCCCGAGCGGTCTACTTTGGTGGGGTCTTTGCCGGAGAAGGAGCCTCCCCCGTGGCGGGCGGAGCCTCCGTAGGTATCCACCAGGATTTTGCGCCCGGTGAGGCCGCTGTCGGCGGCCGGCCCGCCGATGATGAAACTGCCCGAAGTGTTCACCAGGAAGCGGGTGTCTGTATCCAGCAGGCTCTCTATGCCCATGTCTTTGGCCAGGGCGCGGATGACCACCTCCTGCACATCCTGGCGGACGCGCTCCTCAGGGATGTCGGGCTCGTGCTGGGCGGCGATGATAACGGTGTGGATGCGTTTCACCTTGCCGTAGGCGTATTCCACAGTAACCTGGGACTTGCCGTCGGGACGCAGATACGGCAAGATGCCCTTTTTGCGCACCTCGGCTAGGCGGCGGCAGAGGCGATGGGCCATGTAGATGGGGAGGGGCATGTGGGCGGTGTCCACCATTTCGGGCTTGCCGGCGTTGAGCACATACTCCTGGCAGGCGAAGCCTACCATCATCCCCTGGTCGCCAGCTCCCACCTTGCTGGGGTCGGTCTCCTCGTGCTGGCCCACAGCGGCGGCGATTTCGGGGGCCTGCTTCTGCAACGCCACCAACACGGCGCAGTCGTCGCACCCGATGCCTAACTCCGCACGGGTGTACCCAACTCGTCGCAGAGTCTGGCGGACAGTGGTGGGCACATCCACCACGCCCTTGGAGGTGATCTCCCCCATCACCAGCACAAAACCTCGGGTGGTGATGGCTTCACAGGCCACACGGGCATAGGGGTCTTGGGCCAAATAGGCGTCCAGGACGGCGTCGGAGATTTGGTCGCACAGTTTGTCGGGATGCCCCTCCGTTACCGACTCGGAGGTGAACAGGTAGGAAGAGGAGGTGAAGAAACTCATCGGCATGCCCTGCCCTCCATGCGAGATGTGTGTGGCGATATGGCCATTAGACAGTGCCGGCCTCCCAGGACTGGAGGTAGCGCCGTTGCTCCTGGGTGAGGGAGTCTATGCGGATACCCATGCTGGCCAGTTTCAGCACGGCCACGTGGTGGTCAATCTCCCGGGGCACCTTGTAGACGCCCGGGGTGAGGCTTCGCCCCTGTTTTACCAGGTATTCTACACTAAGGGCCTGGTTGGCGAAACTCATATCCATGACGCTGGAGGGGTGGCCTTCGGCGGCGGCCAGGTTGATGAGGCGTCCTTCCCCCAGCAAATACAGGCGTCGCCCGTCCACCAGGGTGTATTCGTCCACAAAGGGGCGGATGCGCCGTTTCGCCGTGGACATCTTCTCCAAGGCGGGGATGTTCACCTCCACATTGAAGTGTCCGCTATTGGCCAGGAGGGCCCCGTCCTTCATGAGGGCGAAGTGCGCCGCGTCCAGGACATGGATGTCCCCCGTCAGGGTGATGAAGATATCGCCGATGGGCGCCGCCTCCAGAAGAGGCATCACCTGATAGCCATCCATGACGGCCTCCAGGGCGCGCAGGGGGTCTACTTCGCAGACGATCACCTGGGCACCCATGCCCCGGGCGCGCAGGGCGACCCCCCGTCCGCACCAGCCATAGCCCACCACCACCACCTTCTTGCCCGCCCATAGGATATTCGTGGCGCGAGTAATGCCGTCAATGGTGCTCTGGCCGGTGCCGTAGCGGTTATCAAAGAGGTATTTGGTCTCGGCGTCGTTGACGGCGATGATGGGGTAGCGCAGGCGCCCGTCTTGGGCCATGGCCCGCAGGCGGATGACACCGGTGGTGGTCTCCTCGGTGCCCCCCAAAACATGCGGGAGGAGGTCCGGGCGCTCCTTGTGGAGGGTACTGACCAGGTCTGCGCCGTCGTCCAGGGTGATGTGGGGCTGGTGCTGGAGGGCCTGGTGGATGTGGCGGTAGTAGGTGGAGGTGTCTTCCCCTTTGATGGCGAAGGTGGGGATGCCATACTGGGCCACCAGGGCGGCGGCGACTTCGTCCTGGGTGGACAGGGGGTTGCTGGCGCACAGGGCCACGTGGGCACCGCCCGCCTGGAGGGTGAGGGCTAGGTTCGCCGTTTCGCTGGTGATGTGTAGGCAGGCGGCGATGCGCACCCCTTGCAGGGGTTTCTCTTTGGCGAAGCGCTCGCGAATCAGGCGCAAGACAGGCATCTCCCGGCCGGCCCATTCGGTCTTCAAGACGCCCTGGGGGGCCAGGGAGGGGTCGCGCACATCGCCCGGGGCGGTCTGGGTGGCCACAGCGCCTCCTTAGGACAAGGCTCACGGTTTACCCTTTTAGGGTAGCATACGACAAAGCGGGATACGGGGGACGCCGTATTTTTGCCTGGATGGTGGGGGGTGCTGGCGGACGATGCCCCCGTCCTGCACCTATGCGGCCTGGACTGAGTGCCTAATGATACTCCCGGAGGTTGCCCAAACAACAGAGATCACACGGTCTTGATTTATGATATCATGGGTGTGCTGGCGAGCCATCTGTGGGGACGCGTGGGCTCGACAGGGGATGGCCTTGCGGGACAGCAGGCCGAGGTGCCGTCCACCTCGCTAAACAGGCGGCGCAAAAGTAACTGGCGAGCGGCAACTCGCTCTGGCGGCCTAACACAGGCCCCTGTCTGCCCCGCCCGGCCCCGAGGGGCGGGAGCGGGCACCACTCACTCGGGGTGCGGCCTTCCCCGACGCCGATAGGGGGATGCCTAAGACGCTCTCGGCTGGCCCCAGGGGAGCCTGTCGGCGGGCGCCCCACGGGCGAGACCCAAAACACCGACTAAGCCTGTAGGCGGTCCTAGCGGGGAGTCCTCTGGACGGGGAGTTCGACTCTCCCCCGTCTCCACCATATCTTTTTATGCGGTGAGGGTGCCTTTGGTGCTGGGGACCTCGCCCCCCAGACGGGGGTCTGGGGCAACCGCCTGGCGCAAAGCCCGGGCCAGGGCTTTGAACAGCGCCTCGGCCTTATGGTGATTGTTTCTCCCCTCCAGCACGCGGGCGTGGAGCGTCATACGCGCCTCGTAGGCGAAGGATTCCAGCATATGGCGGAGGAGGTCGGCCTCCAGTCCCTCCACCTCCCCCTCAATCCCCAACTCCACAGACGCGTAGCCCCGTCCCGACAGGTCTAGGGCGACTTGGGCTAGGGCCTCATCCAAGGGCACCAGGGCGTGGCCGAAACGGGTGATGCCTTTCCGTTCCCCGAGGGCCTGGTGCAACGCCCTCCCCAAGCTGATACCGATGTCCTCCACCAGGTGGTGCCAACCCGATGGGTCGCGCCGCCCACGGACGGTCAGGTCTATGAGGCTGTGGCGGGCCAGTTGGGCCAACATGTGGTCCAGGAAGCCGAGGCCCGTGTCCACCTCCCAGTGCCCCTGGCCATCCAAGTTCAGGAGCACCTCCACCCGTGTCTCTCCTGTCTCGCGCAGCACCCGTGCGGAGCGGGACATGGCCTATTTCCCCCCCAAGATGGAGCGCATGGCAGATACCAGGGCGTCGGTGTGATGGGGCAGGCCCACGCTGATGCGGACGCACTCCACCAGGCGAGGGTGGCTGAAGGTGCGCACCAACACCCCTCGGCGCGCCAGGGCAGCGGCCACTGCGTCCCCTCTGTGGCCCGGCAGGTGCACCAACAGGAAGTTGGTCTTGGAGGGGTAAACCACTACCCCCCCGATGGCGCGCAAGGCGTGGGCCATGCGCTCCCGCTCCTCCACCAAGGTGCGGACGCGCTGGAGAAGGGTGTCGGTATCTTCCAGGGAGGCCAGGGCTGCCAGCTCGGCAGCCACGCTGATGTTATAGGGGGCCTTGATGGCCAGCACACGTTGGACAATCCGGGGGGACATAATGCCATAGCCTAGGCGTAGACCCGCCAATCCTGCCCACTTACTCAGGGTGCGCAGGATGACCAGGTTTTCATAGTGGGCGAGCCAGGGCACGGCCGTGAAGCCACAGAACTCGTGGTAGGTCTCGTCCACCACCACCAGGATGCCAGTCTCGGCTAGGTCTAGGACAACCTCAATAGGGGTGAGGTTGCCGGTGGGGTTGTTAGGGTTGGCAACGAACACGACCTTCGTGCGCTTGTCCACAGCGCGGCGCACGGCGGAAGGGTCTATCTCCCACGCGGCGTCGCGGGGCACATCTACCACAATCCCCCCGTTCACCTTGGTGCAGAAGGGATACATGCCGAAGGAGGGGGAAAGGTCGATGACCTTATCTCCCGGGGAGAGGAACAAGCGCAGGAGGAGGTCAATGAGTTCGTCGCTGCCGGCCCCAGCCACCACCTGGTCGGGCTGGACCCCTGCATAGGAGGCCAGGGCAGAGCGCAAGCGACGCTGCAGGGGGTCGGGGTAGATGTGGTATCCCGCATAAGAGCCCAGGGCTTGACACACCGCGGGGGAGGGGCCGTAGGGGTTCTCGTTGCCGTCCAGTTTGACGATGCGTTCTGGGGGAATGCCCAAACGGGCGGCTAACACCTCAGGAGGGTCTATCCCCTCGTAGGGGCGCAAGTCCAAAAGGTCGGGGCGCATCAGGTTTTCCAGTAGGGGTGGCATAGGCGTCTCCTTAGGGGCGGTGGGTGCGCCAGCGTTTCAGGCGCACCTGGATGGCCCGACTGTGGCCATCCAACCCCTCCGCACGGGCCAGGGTCATGGTGTCGTGGGCCAAACTGGCCATCTGCTCGGGGCTAGAGGCGACCACACACACGGCCTTGAGGAAATGGTGCACGCTGAGGGCGGAGGCGAAGCGGGCCGTTCCCCCGGTGGGCATCACGTGGCTGGGGCCGGCCAGGTAGTCGCCCAGGGTTTCGGGGGTGTCTTCTCCGACGAACACGCCCCCGGCGTGGTACACCTGGCTCACCCAGCGCCACGGGTCGGCGACGGCCAGGCACAGGTGCTCGGGGGCGTAGAAGTTGGCCAAGTCAAGGGCCTCTTCCAAGCTATCCACCAGAATGATGAGGCCTTGGTTGCGGAGGGCTTGGGCGGTGATGGCAGCGCGGGGGAGAGTGCGCTGTTGACGCTCTATCTCCTGCAGGAGGGGGTGCACCAGGGCCTCGTGGGTGGTGATGAGGATGGGGGAGGCCAGGGGGTCGTGCTCCGCCTGGGCCAGCAGGTCGGCGGCCAGGTAGGCAGGGGTGGCGGTAGCATCGGCGATGATGACCGTTTCGGTGGGGCCGTAGAGGCCGTCAACCCCCACCACGCCGAACACCATCTGCTTAGCCAGGGTTACAAAGATATTGCCTGGCCCGCAGACCATGTCCACTTTGGGGACGGTTGAGGTGCCGAAGGCCATGGCCGCAATGGCTTGGGCACCTCCAATTTGGAACACCCGTGTGGCCCCCGCCAGGGCAGCGGCCCCCAGGATCCAGGGATGGGGGCCATCGGGACGCGGGGGTGTGCACAGAATCACCTCGTCCACCCCCGCCACCAGGGCCGGCACCACTGTCATAATCACCGTGGAGGGGTAAATAGCGGTTCCGCCGGGGATGTAGATGCCCACCCGTTCCATGGGGACGAACATCTCCCCCCAGCCCCGCTGGAAATCCACCCAACTGCGGGGAAGGCAAGCGGTGTGATACTCCACGGCGCGCTCCCAGGCGGTTTCCAGGGCGGAGCGGAGGCGTCGGGGCATCTTGTGCAGGGCATCCTGGCACGCTTGGGGGGACACCTCCAAGCCTTCCACCGGCACCTTGTCCAGGCGTTCGGTGTAGAAGCGCACGGCCGTGTCCCCGTGCTGGCGCACGTCGGCCAGGATGCGCTCCACCGCCTCGCGCACGGTCAGGGGGCTGCCGAAAGCCTCTGCCAGGCGCTGAGACGCCTCGGGGGGAAGGGTGTAGTCCCCGAGGGGACGGCGGGTGAGGGCTGCTTTGCCGTTGTCATAACCCTTTACGATGCGCACGCTAGCCACTCCTCTGCCTTTTGCGCCCAGGTGCGCTGGCACGCCTGGGCGAAGCGGGCGACCTCCTGGGGAGAGACCCGCGCCCACAGGCTGGCCAAACCCGCCTGGGGATCGCGCAGAAACGCCTCGGCGATATGGTGGGCAAGGGGGTTACCATGGGGAAACAGCCGGCGGGTGAAGTTGCGCAAGCGCTCCCAGGCGAAGGGGCGTCCGCACACCTCTTGCACGATGCTCCGCCAGCGCCCCAAGTCCTGCGCGGGGAGGAAGGGCAGGTGGACCTGCCCTTCGCTGCCGTCCA
Organism: Dehalococcoidia bacterium; assembly: GCA_025060295.1. Taxonomy (NCBI): domain Bacteria; kingdom Bacillati; phylum Chloroflexota; class Dehalococcoidia; species Dehalococcoidia bacterium. The sequence continues at coordinate 156,463 of JANXCH010000002.1, forward strand.
GCAGGGGCAGAAGCGGTTGCACCTGGGGGTGCACCTGCTGGTCCAGGCTTAGTTGCAGGGCGCGGTCCAGCACCTGCCCCTCTTCCGGTATGGGGAAAAGGGTGGTGTTGCCGAAGAAGGGGCGAAAGATGTGCACCACCCACGCCATATCGGCGATAAGGTGGGAGAAGTACCCCAGCAGGAAGGCTTGGGTCGCCTCGTCTAGAGCTGTGGGGTAGCGCAGGTGGGGATAGACTTGGAAGAGGCCGGTGATGCCTGCCGTAACCTCCTGGCTGGAGAGGGGGGCGAAGTGGGTCTCCTCCCGAGGGGCACGGGTCATAGCGCGAATGTCGGGGGCGGTGGCCCCCAGCAGAAACACCCCCAGGTGCCGGTGCACAAGGGGATGGGGGAAGCCCTGGGCGCACTCCCACGCTAGGGCCAGGTGATAGGTCAGGTTAGGCATGGCCTCTCCTACAGGGCCTCCAACGCCTGCAGGAGGCGTTGATAGGCCTGACAGGTCTCCTGGAAGAAGTAGGCCGACTGGACGACGGTGATGCCGTTGCCCCCCATGCGACGCAGGTGCTCCACCGCTTCCAGCAGGCTCTGTTTGGGCACCAGGACAGTTACAGCATACCAGCCCCGCCCGTCGGCACTGAAGACGGGGGCGATGGTGGGGCCTTGCACTCCGGCCACCTCCCGTCGGCGCAGGACATGGGCTGCCACTGCCTCGGCCGACTCCCCCTGGAGGTTGGCGGTAACCTGGTAGTACTCCTGGGCGCGCAGGTGGGCCTCCATCCGCTCCAAGAGCACGCGGGCCAGGGCCAGGCGCTGGGGATCTTCCTTTAGGCGCACGAGGTTGCCGATGAGGCACGCCTGGGACGAGAGGATGACCCCGTCAGAAAGGGGTTTGAGGCGGTTCTCCCGCAAAGTGGTGCCACTGGAGGAGATATCCACAATGAGGTCGGCGAAGCCCACCACGGGTGCTACCTCCAAGGTGCCGCTGGAGGGAACGATGGTGAAATAGGTAACGCCCCGCTGGATGAGGAATTGCTGGGCCAAACGGGGGTATTTGGTGGCGATGCGCAGGGTGCGCCCCCGCTCCCGGAACTCCCAGGCGAGGTCGGCCAGGTCTGCAGTGCTGGTTACATCCACCCAGGCGTCGGGCACGGCCACCACCAGGTCGCATCGCCCGTACCCTAGATCGTGGAGGAGCACCGCGGCTGGCCCCCCCTCTCGGTGGACCTCTAAGAAGCGGTCTAAACCCACGATGCCCAGGTCGGCGGTGCCCTCCTCCACCTTCAGGGCGATGTCGGTGGTGCGCTGGAAGAGCACCAGCACTCCCGGCACGCCCCCCAGGTGGGCGGTGTAGCGCCGGGCGCTGGAGCGTTCCACAGGAACCCCACACGCCCCTAAGAAGCGGAGGGTCGGCTCGTGGAGTTCGCCGTCGCTGGGGATGGCAAGGCGCAAACGGTCTTCACGGCCAGAAGTAGTCACAAGAGCCACCTTTGTGCACCACCACAATGGCATGCCCCTGTTGTGCCCATCCCTGACGCTCGGCGGGGGAGAGGGGGGCAAAAGCCACCGCTACGGCATCCCCCCCGAACCGGAGAGCCTCAGCGATACGCAGGGCGTCGGGATAGGCGTCGGCGTCGGCAGGGGCAACGAGCACCCGCCGGGGACTGCGCCGGGGCGCCACAGAGGGCGACACCTCCATCAGCCGCTCCAAGCTCAGAGCGAAGCCCAGGGCGGGCACATCCTCTCCCAGTCCCAGAGCACTCACCAGGCCGTCGTAACGGCCACCCCCGGCCACCACCTGCCCCGTGGGGGTGTGCACCACCTCAAAGACCATACCCGTGTAATAGGCGATGTCCCGCACCAGAGCCAAGTCTAGCAGCAAGGGCATGCCCGGCGAGCGATGCAGGGTCAGGGTGTCCAGGAGGGCCTCCACCTCTACTAGGGGGGCGGGGTCCAGATTCCAGTGGCGCGCCAGGGCATAGGCCTCCGCAAGCACCTGGTGAGGCTCGCCCCGTAGGCGCGCCAGGTCTGTGAGGAAGTGCACTGCCTTCTGGAAACGGGGAGGCTCGTCCAAAGCGTGGAGTTTGCGGGCCAGGCGAGCCAGAATTTCCTCGCGGGTGCGTCCCCCAAATAGAGGGGACACCGCCTCCTTGTCGCCTGGGGAGGGGGAGTCCACACCCCCATTAAGGGTGGAGACGAGGGCTTCCAGGTCGGCTGGGGGACCGGCACCGCGGAAGAGGGCCAGGCTGTGGGCCTGTTCCAGCAGGCGTTGAGGGCCGTGCTCCCCACTGCGGAGAAGGGGTATACCCCTGAGCAAAAGGGCTTGGGCACGGCTGGAGAGGCCAAAGGGGGCCAGCAGGCGATCCAGACACCCCCGATGCCCCACCGTCAGGACAAACCCCGTCCCCTTCAGGGCGAGGATGCACTCCTGGGTCAGAGCCAGTAGTTCCGCATCCGCACGGGAGCCGGAGGCCCCGATCATCTCCGCTCCCACTTGGGTGAACTGGCGCAAAGCGTGCGGGGAGGGATCGAAACGGAACACGGGCCCAACATAATGCCAGCGCACGGGGAGGGGCAGGCCCGAGCGCACCTCTAGGAAACGGCGCATGACGGCGGTGGTGAACTCGGGGCGCAGGGCCACCACCTGTCCCCCCGGCTCGGTGAAGGAGTAAAGGCGGGTGATGAGTTCCGCCCCCGACTTGCGTAGGAACAGGTCGGTGCGCTCCAGGAAGGGGGTATCGATCCAGGCATACCCATAGGAGCGGAGGACCTGCTGCAGGGCCTCCACCGCGGTGTGCCGCTGCATACAGGCCTCTTCGTCCCAATCCCGCATCCCAGCCAGGTGCAGGGGTTGCACAGCCGTCTCCTGAAGGCTATTGTAGCGCAAAAGCCCTTGCTGACGGGGCGGGAAGGGCTTATCCCCCCTTTACGACGGGTCGCCTCCTCTGCGGGCCAATCTACTGGCCCCGGAAGGTGGGTTGGCGCTTCTCCAGGAAGGCGGAAACCGCCTCCCGATGGTCGTCGGTAAGGAAGGTGATGCCCTCCAGGGAGAGGGAGGTGTCCAGCACCAGGTTCATATACTCCTTTACAATCTTGTTCACGGAGTATTTGGTCCACTTGATGGCCTTGGTCGGCCCTTTGGCCAAACGGGTGGCGAACTTGAGGGCCTCCTCCAGGGCCTGGCCTTCGGGCACCACCTTGTTGATGAGGCCGATGCGCTCGGCCTCGTCGGCCGTTAGAAGGTCGCCGGTCAGTAGGTACTGCTTGGCCCGTGCCACACCGCACAGCAGGGGCCAAATCACTGCTCCCCCGTCTCCCGCCACCAGGCCCACCCGCACATGGGGGTCGCCGATGCGCGCGTTGCGGGCGGCGAAGATGACATCGCAGAACAGGGCCAAAGTCGCCCCCAGGCCTACGGCGTCGCCGTTGACGGCGGCCACAATGGGGGCTTCCACCTCCAGCATGTTGCGGATGAGGTGGCGTCCTCCGCGGGTGGGCGAGATGCCCCGCACCGGGTCAAACCCCCGCTCCCGCATGCCCTGGATGTCGCCCCCGGCGCAGAAGGCCCTCCCGGCCCCTGTCAGCACGATCGCTCGCACCTCCGGATCCCGGTCCAGGTCCACCCAGATATCCTCCACCTCCAGGTGCATAGGCGGGTGGATGGCGTTCAGGCGGTCGGGGCGATTGAGCGTCACGATGGCGACGCCGTCCTGCTTCTCCACCTTCAGAAACTGGTAGCGACCGTAGTCGGGCATGCCCACCTCCTTTGCCTGGTATGTGCGCTGGGAACCTTGCGGGGTAGTTTCAAGGATAGCATAGACCCCTCTGTTTTAGAGGGGGGGTCTACGGGTGCGGTCGGGGAGGATCTGCTCCAGGGCATAGCCCACCCGTAGGATAGTGGCCTCCTCAAAGGGGCGGCCGACGATCTGGAGGCCGATGGGGAGGCCCTCGTGGCTCAGGGCACAGGGCACCGAGAGGGCTGGCAAACCGGTGAGGTTGAAGGGGCTGACAAAACGGGTAAGGGCGGTGCGCACATCCACCGAGCGCCCCGCAATAGTCACCCGCTCCGCCCCAATGGGCGGGGCGGGCACCGGGCATGTGGGGAGCAGAAGGGCATCCACTTTTTGCAGGAGGGATAAGACGGTCTGGATAGCTGTGCGCCGCACCTGGTGGGCCTTCAGGTAGAGGGTGCCGGGGAGGGCCATGCCCGCCACCAGGCGCAGGCGCACATCCTCGCCGTAGTCGAGGGGGCGCTCCCGTACCCAGCGTTGGTGAATAGCTGACGCTTCGGCCATAAGAATGGTCAGGTGCGCGCCGGGTAGCGCCTCTGCTCCCTCCCAGGTTACCTCCTCTATCCGTGCCCCCAGACCCTCCAAGGTGTGCAGAGCGGTGGCGAAGGCCGTCTCCACATCGGTGTCCATTAGGCCGAAGGTGTCCCCGCCCAGTACCCCCAGCACCAGGCCCTCCACGCCTCTTGTCAGCCCATCCAGGTAGTTGGGGACAGGGTGGGATGCAGAGGCGGGGTCCACGGGGTCATACCCGGCGATGACGGATAGGAGCAGGGCAAGGTCTTCGACGGTGCGGGCCATGGGCCCTACATGATCTAACGACCAGGCCAGGGGGAACACCCCCCGACGGCTCACCCGCCCGTAGGTGGGCTTGAGGCCTACGATACCACACAGGGCTGCGGGGATACGGATGGAGCCTCCCGTATCCGTCCCCAGGGAGAGGGGGCACATTCCCGCCGCTAGGGCCGCCCCCGAGCCCCCCGAGGATCCGCCCGGGATGCGGGAGGTGTCCCAGGGGTTGCGGGTGGCCCCATAGTGGGGGTTGGTGGTGGTGATGCCATAAGCAAACTCGTGGAGGTTGAGTTTCCCGAGCAGGATAGCCCCCGCCTCCTTGAGACGGCGCACCACAAGCGCATCCTCTTGGGGGGTGTGGGTGCACAGGATACGGCTTCCCACAGTGGTGGGCAGGCCGGCCGTATGGAAGATGTCCTTCAGGGCGATGGGCACACCGTGCAGGGGGCCGCGCCACGCACCCCGTTGCGCCTCGGACTCCAGGCGGCGGGCCTCTTGGAGTGCCGCCTCCGGATACAGGGCGATGTAGGCGTTCAGGGTGGAGTTGAGGGCGTCACTCCGCTCCAGGCAGGCTCGGGTCAGTTCCACGGGGGAGAGACGCTTGCGCCGAATGAGGCGGGCTGCCTCCCGTGCGGAAAGCCAATGGAGATCTGGGGAATCGGTTCGTGAACGCACAGTGCACCTGCCTACAACGTCTTGGTCGCGCGCAGGATTACCAGCACGCCCCCCAGGTAGCGCTCGAGTCGATCAAGGGCGAAGCCTGCTCGCTTAACCAGGGCCACCGTATCCCTGTTGAGATGGCACCCCCCAGCCAGGTGCTTCCATAAGGGGGTTATGACATGCTGCACCCATGCCAGTGGCTGTCGGGGGGAGCGCACGTGCTCCAAAGCGACCAAGCTTCCCCCAGGACGGAGCACCCGATACACCTCCCCCAGGGCCCGCAGGGGCTCAGGGATGGTGCACAGAACCAGTTGAAATACCACCAGTCCGAAGGTGGCATTGCCAAAGGGGAGTGCCTGGGCGTCCCCTTGCACAAGGAGGAGGGGGTGGTGCCTTCGCAGAGCTCTGTGCCGGGCCCGCTCTAAAGCGGGGCGTTGGGGGTCTAGGCCCACCACCGCCTGCCCAGGGGCGTAGGCTTGTAAGCCCAAGCCAGTCCCCACGCCCACCTCCAGGGCCGTCTGGTGAGGGATGCCTGTGAGCAGACGGCGTCGCAACGTGGCCAGGCCCAGGCGCTCCAGGGGGATAAGGCCCCAGTCGTACACAGCCTCACAGAGCCCCACATCCATTCTCCTGGGGAGAATCATGTTCCTTCCACTCTATCTATGTGTTGGGGTCAGCGTCAAGGGTAAGGAGGACTGTATCGTTCCTAGCAGGGGGGTTGGGGGTCTGAAACCCGCTCAGGCGTCCTTTGCTATGATAAAAGGCCGAGGACGGGCTTCCACCTTTGACTATGGGGAGGATGCGCATGGAATGGGAAGCGGTCATCGGGCTGGAGGTGCATGCCCAACTGCTTACCCGCAGCAAGATGTTCTGCCCCTGCCCTGCCGACTACCAGTCCGCCGAGCCCAACACCCGTGTCTGCCCCATCTGTCTGGGGATGCCGGGGGTGCTCCCCGTCATTAACCAGCAGGCCGTGGAGTTCACCATCATGACGGGCCTGGCCCTCCAGTGCACCATCGCCTCCCAGACCCACTTTGACCGTAAGAACTACCCCTACCCTGATTTGATGAAAGGCTACCAGATTTCCCAGTATGCTCATCCCATCGCCTACGACGGGGCTCTGGAGATAGAGGTGGATGGGCAATCCCGGCGCATCGGGATTGTGCGGGTGCACCTGGAGGAGGATGTCGCCAAACTGCACCACTTTCGCCAGCCCACCGGCGAAGCCTACTCCCTGGTGGATGTCAACCGTTCGGGTGTGCCCCTGATGGAGATCGTGAGCAAGCCTGATCTGCGCTCTCCTGAGGAGGCGCGCCTGTATCTGATGCGCCTGCGCACCATCCTCCAATATCTGGGTGTCTGCTCCGGGGATATGGAGAAGGGCACCTTCCGCTGCGATGCTAATGTGAGTATTCGTCCCAAGGGCTCCACCACCTTTATGCCCAAAGTGGAAGTGAAGAACATGAACTCCTTCCGTGCGGTCCAGCGGGCTCTGGAGTATGAGGTGCAGAGGCAAATCCAGGTGGTGGAAAGCGGGGGGCGGGTGGTCCAGGAGACGCGGGGGTGGCTGGAGGAGAAAGGGATTACCGTTCCCCAGCGCACGAAGGAGTTCGCCCACGACTACCGCTACTTCCCCGAACCGGATCTTCCCCCCCTGGTGATTAGCCGTGCGTGGGTGGAGCGCCTGCGCCAGCGCCTCCCCGAACTGCCCGATGCCCGCCGCGAGCGTTTCATCACCCACTACGGTCTGCCCCGCTACGATGCCACTTTGCTGACCGCCTCCAAGGAGATGGCGGACTACTTTGAAGCGTGCCTGCGCATCCGCCCCCAGGAGGGGGAGGCCCTCCGCCGCACTGCCAAAGCCATCAGCAACTGGCTCTTGGGGGAGGTCAGCCGTTTGCTCAACCTTCACGGTAGGGAGATCAGCCAAGTCAAGGTATCCCCTGCTGACCTGGTGGCCCTGCAGGACTTGGTGGACAAGGGCACCTTGAGCATCAGCATGGCCAAAACGGTGTTGGAGGAGATGTTCGCCACCGGCCATCCCCCCGCCCGCATCGTGCAGGAGCGGGGGATGGTGCAGGTGAGCGCGGTGGAGGAGGTGCTCCCGGCCGTGGAGGAGGCCCTGCGCACCAGTCCCCAAGCCGTCCAGGACTACTTGAAGGGAAAGGAGACGGCCTTGCGCTACCTGGTGGGGCAGGTGATGAAAATAACCAAAGGGAAGGCCAACCCCACCCTGGTGAACACCCTGCTGAAGGAGCGCCTCGAGGCCCTGAAAAAAGGGGGGTAGATACCCTATCACAGCAGAGGCTGGCCCCCGCGGGGCTGTCCCCGCTGGGGCTTTTTGGGCGGTGGGCCTTCGGCTCCACGTGGTTTTTCAAGGACACCAGGCCGGTTACTCCCCCACCCCCGTTGGCGGCACGCACCATTCCGTGTGCTTCGTGGCCATAAGTGAGGTGGGCCGCGCCTGGGGGTAGCCCCCTGTGCTAGGGGTTTACCCCGGCTGGAGGGTCTCCGTTATCAGGGCGTGGAGGGTGGCCCCTATGCTCACCAAAGCCTGGCGTCCGGGGAACAGCAGGTGCCCCACAAAGCCGTGGATGTTCCCCATATAGCGCAGACACACGGTGGGCACCCCCGCCTGGGCCAGGCGTTCGGCATAGGCCTCTCCTTCGTCCCGCAGGGGGTCGTATTCGGCAGTGAGGATGATGGCGGGGGGGAGGCCCGTCAGGTCGGGGGCGCGCAGGGGCGACGCCAGGGGATGTGCCCCGTCCTCTGCTCGGGCAAGATAGTGGCCCCAGAACCACCGCATCCCCTCGCGGGTCAAAAGATACCCTTCGGCGTTTTGCAGGTACGAGGGGCGGTCCAAGGTGTAGTCGGTAACGGGGTAGATGAGCACCTGGCCAGCAAAGGATGGCCCACCCCTCTCTTTGGCTCGCAGGGTAACGGCGGCCACCAGGTTGCCCCCGGCGCTGTCCCCCGCCAAAGCCACCCGCCGCGGGGAAAGCCCCCAAGCGGACGCGTTCTGCACAGCCCAGCGGGCTGCGGCCTCGGCGTCGTCCACGGCGGCGGGGAACTTGTGCTCCGGGGCACGGCGATAGTGCACCGCTATGACTAGGCATTGGGATGCGTTGGCCAAGTGGCGACAGGGGGCATCGTGGGTGTCCAGGTCGCCCAGCACCCAGCCCCCACCGTGGTAATAGACCACCAGCCCCACCGGCGTCCCCGTCTGGGGCCAGTAGAGGCGCACGGGTATCGGCCCGCCAGGGCCCGGGATGGTGCGGTCCTCCACTTTGGCCACGGGGGGACGAGGGGCGCGGGCGGCCAAGGTGCGCATCAGGTTCCGTGCCTCCTCCACGGAAAGCAGATGGAAGGCGGGGATACCTGCCTGGGCACGCTGTTGCAGGAAAGCCACAACGGCCGGGTCCAGGGCCACCATCGGTCACCTCCACGGGGTTACTGTAGGAAGTCAAGGATGGTGGGGAGAACAGTGTCCAGGCGCTCCAGGTGAGGGAAATGGTTTGCCCCCTCCACCAGCACGGTGCGGGCGTGGGGGATGGCGCGGGCGAAGTCCTGGGCATAGGAGGCGGGCACCACCGCATCCTGCTTGCCCCAGACGAGCAGGGTGGGTGCCCGCACCCGATGCAAGCGTTTGGACAAACCCCGGTCGGGGATGGGCCACCAAAACTTCCCGGAGCATCCCATCGCCCAGACGCGCCGGGCTTGGAGGAGGGCCTGCTCTTGGGGGTCGGAGGCAGTGGGGAAAGCCCATCCTACCGCGGGCGAGGCTGGGTCGAGGAACAGGAGCTTAATAAGGTCTTGCTGGTGGAGGACAGCCATCCAGTTGGCGATGGGACGGTCGGCGCTCCACAAACCGAGGGGGGCTATGAGCGCCACCCGTCGGGGCAGGTCGGGCCAATGGGCCGCCGCCTCTGCCGCCAGCATACCCCCGAAAGAATGCCCCACCAGGGCCGCACGCCCCACCCCCAAGCTGTCCAGCACCTCTCCCACAACAAATACCAGGTCCCACAACCCGTCCAACTGGTAGATGGCGTTGGGGTCGGTGCCCGTCCCAGGCAAGCGGGGGGCATACACGGTGTACTGGCGGGCTAACCCCTCCAGGAACGGGTCCCACTGGAGACCCCACGCTCCGTGGAAGAACACCACAGGCGGTCCTGTCCCTGCCCGCTCCACCTGCACCGTCAGCCGATTCCCTAAGGCGGGCACCGAAAGGGTTTCACCACGAATAGGGTTAGGTGTGCTCATAAGTACAGCCCCGTGCTCTCGTGTTAGGGTTTGGGCGCGGCAGATGAGGGGTGGCTGTTGCGCAGGGCTTGGGGCCACCAGTGGTTCACCCATCCCTCGTCGTCCCAGATGGGGCGCAGGTGGGGCAACACCTCTCGAGCGAACAGGTCAATGTTCTTGAGGGTGAGGTGGTGGGGCATAGAGCCAATCTGGAGTAACACCATCAGGTTGCCCACCCGCAGGCGTCGGATGGCCTCCTCCAGCTGGTCGCGCACGGTGGCGGGGCTCCCCGCAATCACATTCCCCTCCCGCACGAAGTCAGGGTAGCGTTTGTCCTGCAGATTGAACAGGCGGCGTCGGTCCATGGCCGAACGGCGTACCATCTGCACCAGGGTCTCCCAGTCGTGGTAGCCGGGGGGATAGGTATAGCCGTTGTAGACATGCAGGCACTTGTGGAAGAAGTATTCCACGTGGGGGGCGTAGTCCCGCTCGGCGGCGGCGTCGCTTTCGGCCACTGCCACCAGTTGCAGAAAACCCAAGCGATAGGGGTTGCGGTCTTTGCCCTTGGCCTGCACCCTGGCCCAGTAGCCGTCCACCATCTCCTGCGCCCAGCGCCACCCATAGTAACTCAGGTAGCAGTAGCAGTGGTCGTAGTCCACGGCCAGGTCCCAGGTGCTCGGGCTTCCCGAGCCGGGCACCCACACGGGGGGGTGGGGTTTTTGAAAGGGCCGAGGCCACAGGTTGATCATAGGTAGTTTCCAGTATTTACCATTCCAGGCGAAGATGTCTCGACTTGTCCAGGCCTTCAGGATGAGGTCGTGTGCCTCCCGGTAGCGCTCCCTCTGCTCAATGGGGGGGATGCCGTAGCAGAAGTTCACATCCATGGCCGTGCCCAGGGGCATGCCGGCCACGAGGCGTCCCCCGCTGATGCAGTCCAACATGGCGTATTCCTCGGCTATGCGGATGGGGGGGCTGGTGGTGGGTGGGGTGGCCCCCATCTGGACGATGGCCACGGGCAGGCCGTTGGTGGCTTTGGCCAGGTAGGCACCCATGATGTTGGGGTTGGGCATAAACCCGTAGGCGTTCTGGTGGTGTTCGTTGGTGCACACCCCGTCCAGACCGGCTCGCGCCGCGTAGAGCAGTTCATCCAGCGTCCAGTTGTAGTACTGGGACACTTTTTCGGGGTCGGCCAGTTCCCCCCAAGGAGGGTCAACCCAGACGGAACGGTAGCGCTTTTCGAAGTCTTCGGGAAGATCCCGGTAGGGCATGAGGTGGAACATGGAGATTTTCACGGCATCCTCCTCCCCAGGGGCAAGTGTGGCCCCATTGTAGGCAGAGGGGTAAGGCCTGTCAAGGGCGGGGCGATTCCTCCCCCCTTTCGGGGGTTTTCCGTGAGGAAAAGGTCAGTATGTGCTACCATGCGTGGGGATCTTTCCCACCGTGCCAGGAGGAACACTATGCCCCACCCCCTGCGGGATAGATACTGCATCGTGGGTGTCGGCGAAACCGAGTATTCCCAACACTCGGGCCGGTCCACACGGGCCATGGCCGTGGAGGCCGTCAAAAAGGCCATGGACGACGCCGGCCTGACCCCGAAGGATGTAGACGGACTGCTCAGTTATCACATGGGCGACTCTACGCCTTCCACAGCCGTCGCCTCCGACCTGGGCATCCGCCCCAACTTCTTCATGGATGTGAGCGGAGGGGGGTCCAGCACCGAGGCTCTGATTGGTCTGGCGATGGGGGCGATAGAGGTGGGTATGTGCCACACGGTAGCCATCTATCGCTCCATGAACGGCTACTCCCAGGTGCGCATTGGGGGGACAGGGGTGCGGGCGGCGGCGCCCTTGAGTGGGAGTGCCCTCCTGACGCGCCCCTATGGACTGATAAGCCCTCTCCAGCAGTTCGCCTTTGCCTTCACCCGCCACATGATGGAATACGGCACCACCAACGAGCAACTGGCTATGGTAAAGGTGGTGCACAGCCGCCACGCCAGCGCCAACCCCAAGGCCTTCAAGAAGAACCCTGTAAGTGTGGAGGATGTGCTGAACTCCCGGTGGATCGTCAAGCCGGTGGCGCACCTGCTGGACTGTTGCCTGGAGACGGATAATGCCACCTGTATCATCGTGACCTCGGCGGAGCGGGCGCGCACCTTGCGGCAGCGCCCGATTTACATCATGGCGGTGCAGGGACGGGGCACCCGCCCCTTCCCGGACAACCCCTGGGCCGAGGCCCCCATCACCCGCATCGGGGGAACCTACATCGCTCCCCGCATCTTTGAGCTAGCGGGTGTGGGGCCTGAAGATGTAGACATAACGGGATGCTACGACGCCTTTACCTTTACCGTGGTGCTCCAGTTTGAGGCCTATGGCTTCTGCAAGGTGGGTGAAGGGGGACACTATGTCAGCAGTGGCATTATCGCCCTGGGGGGCAAACGCCCCAATAACACCAGCGGTGGCCACCTCTGCGAAGGCTACACTCACGGTATGAATATGGTGATTGAAAACGTGCGCCAACTGCGGGGCCAAGCCGACGACTACTGCCCCGGCTGGCGGGAAGGGAGACATACCTACCACTACGGGCCGGGAGGGTGCCGACAGGTCAAAGACCCAGAAATCGCTATGAACATGGGCTGGGGCACGCCGGGATACGGGTCGGCCCTTATCCTGCGGAGGTAGGTATGCCCACCTACGAGTATCGGGGTCTCGTTTTGCATCTGCCCGAGCTGGACCAGGAGCATTGGGGCTACTTTGAAGCGGCCCGACGCCATCAACTGGTGGTCAAGCGGTGCCTGGACTGCAATCTTCTGCGTTGGGAGCCGGGCCCGTCCTGTCCCTTCTGCGCGTCCCTCCGCTGGGAGTGGGCGCCGGTGAGCGGCAAAGGGGAGATTTACAGTTACCAGATCGTCTACCACAGTGTGCACCCCGGCTTTCGGGACTGGGTGCCTTACCCCATCGTCTTGGTGGAACTGGACGAGCAAAGGGGTATCCCCACCCCAGGCTACGGTCTGCGTATTGCGGCTAACCTGGTGGACGCGCAGTTCCGTCCCGAGCGGGAGGAGCGGGTGGCCATCGGGGCGCGGGTGCAGGTGGTGTTCATGGATCTGCCCAATGGCCTCACCCTGCCCCAGTTCGCTCTGTCAGGGGAGCCCCCCCGCGGACGGGTGTGGCGACACGCAGGGTAGGCCCACACAGGGTGGGGAGAACCCTTCTCCTTCTGGCCCGCTCCCGGCGGTTACAGAGCGGGGTGGCGTTTATGCCACTCGGTGGCCTGCTGGTAAGCGTGGGCCACTTTGAGGATCGTCGCCTCATCCCACCAGCGCCCGAGGATCTGCATGCCGATAGGAAGGCCATTCCGGGAGAAGCCACAGGGCACCGACACGGCCGGCTGGCCGGTGATATTTGCGGGGCGGGTGAGGCTCCCCACTGTGTCCACGATGCGCACCTCTTTGCCCTGCACCACCACCCGCTCCTGCTCTTGGCGAGGGGCGGGGTAGGGGCAGGTGGGCCCCACCAGCACATCCACCTGCTCCAACACCTGCTGCATCTCCTGGATGAGGAGGCGGCGGGCTTGCTGGGCTTGCACATACTGTACCGCCGTGGTGAGCATGCCTTGGGTGATCCGCTCGGTGCAATCGGGGCCATAGTCGGCGCGGCGGGCGGGGAACCACCGGGCGTGCACGGCGGCTGCCTCTGTCCACGAGATGATGGCTCCGGCGTGGGCAGCATCGCGCAGATGGGGGAGGGACACCTCCTCCACCCGACACCCCAACTCGGCAAGCACTTCCAAGCCTTCCCGTACGGCCTGAATCACTTCCCCATCGGCCTCCTCAAAATAGACCTGCTTGGGCACCCCTACGCGGATGCCCTTTACCTTGCCGTCCAAAGCCCGCAGGTAGTGGGGCACCCGCACTGGGGCGGTGGCGGGGTCTTTGGGGTCGTGGCCGGCGATAACTTGCAAGGCGATAGCAGCGTCCTCCACGGTGCGGGCAAGGGGGCCCACATGGTCTAGCGACCAGGAGAGAGGCACAACGCCGTACTTGGAGACGCGCCCGAAGGTGGGCTTGATGCCCACCGCCCCGCACAACGCTGCGGGGATACGAATGGAGCCGCCCGTATCGGATCCCATGCCCACAGAGAATAGCCCCGCCACCACACCTGCCCCCGACCCTGAAGAGGAGCCTCCCGGCAGGTGGTCGGGGTTCCAGGGGTTGCGGCAGGGGCCATAGTGGATGTTCTTCCCGTGGCCGCCCATGGCGAACTCGGTAGTGTGCGCCTTGCCCACCAGCACTGCTCCCGCCTCCTGGAGGCGGTGAGCAACGGTAGAGTCCTCCTGAGGGATAAAGTCCGCCAGAAGGCGCGAGCCGGCCGTCGTGCGGATACCGCGCGTCCAGAACAGGTCTTTCAGGGCGACGGGGATGCCGTGAAGCATCCCCCGATACTCCCCGCGGGCGATGGCGCTCTCGGCCTGACGGGCCTGCTGAAGGGCCCCATCCTCCGTAACGGTGATGAAGGCGTTGAGTTGGGGGTTGAGGCGACGGATGCGCTCCAGGTGGGCCTGGGTAACCTCGACCGGGGAGACGGCTTTCCGCCGAATGAGGCGGGCCATTTCAGGGATGGTCAGCCAGCACAGGTCGGAGGGAGCGCTTGGCACGGCGCCTCCTTTCGGTTATGAGCGGTGTGGGTAGGTTAGGGGCGCCCCCGAGGGCTGAAAGGGGGCGGAGCAATAAAGGCAGGCTCCACATCTTGGAGGGGGAGGGTCTCCAGACGGGCCAGGCGCTCCCGCAAAGCTTGCCAGAGGGGCACTACCTCCTGCAGGCGTTCGGGTGGCAGGTCCAGGCCCACCCATCGGGCCACCGCCTGCAGGGTTGCCAGATCAGGTGTCTGGGTCATAGGGGCCTCCTGTGTTCTGTGCCTACTGTGCCCCAGGGCGGGGCGCCTGTCAAGGGCACGGTCTACAGGAGTGGGTCTTTGGCCAGCAGGGCGCAGATGGCGGCGCTGTGGACGATGTCCTCGGCCTTGCACCCGCGGGAGAGGTCGTTCATAGGTTTGGTGAGGCCCAAGAGGATAGGGCCGATGGCCTCGGCCCCCGCCAGGCGCTCGGTGGCCTTGTAGCAGATGTTGCCGGCGTCTAAGTTGGGGAAGATCATCACATTGGCGCGTCCCCCAATGGGGGAGTCGGGGGCTTTGCGGCGCGCCACATGCTCCACAAAAGCGGTGTCAAACTGCACCTCTCCGTCGGCCACCAGGTCGGGTGCCAAGTCGCGGAGGATTTCCATTGCCCGTCGCACCTTGCTCACCGAGGCGTGCTCGGCGCTCCCTTTGGTGCTGAAGGAGAGGAGGGCAACACGGGGCTCCTCCCCTGTAAAACGACGATGGAAGCGGGCAGACAAGAGGGCGATGTGAGCCAACTGATGGGGATTGGGGTCGGGAATCACCCCACAATCGGCATAGGTGAGGGGGCGTCCATCGGGAAGCACCATAAGAAAGGCTCCCGTCACGACGCGGGCCTGGCGGGAGACCCCCAGCACGCGCAGGGCGGCACGGATAACCTTAGGGCTTTCCACCGTCGCTCCGGCCACACAGCCGTCGGCTTCGCCCAGGCGCACCATCAGCGCCCCCCGCCACAGGGGATCCCGGGCCAGGCGCAAAGCCTCTTCGGACGACAGGCCCCATCCTTGCCCGATGGTAGTGAGGGAGTGGGCGTACGCTTCGAGTTGGGAGGGGTTGTCCAGGGGCACAAGGGGCACCTCGGGTGGGAGAACAATCCCCCCCTGGCGTGCAATGGCCTGGAGGCGAGCAGGCTCCCCCAACAGGATGGGGCGCACGATGCCCTCCTGGGCGAGGAGAACCACTGCCCGCAGGGTGCGCTCGTCTTCACCCTCGGGGAAGACGATGGTGGCGTGGACTTGGCGGGCCTGCTCCCGCAGACGGCGCAAAATGGGGGCGTCCATAAGCCCTAGGCCGAAGGGGGGGGCGTCGTCTGTGCTGAAGTCGTCGCCCCTGCGCTGCGGCTCCAGGCCAGCCCCGTAATGACGATGAAGGTGCGGGTGGACACTACCCCAGGGATGCTGTGAATCTGCTCCATCACCAGGTGGTCCAGTTCCTGCTGATTGGCCACCGAGGCCTTGGCGATGATATCCTGCTCGCCGTAGACGGTGCTGGCCTCCACAATGCCGGGGAAGTCCTTCAGGCGCTCCAGAACCCTCTCCACATCCTTCCCGGGCACCTGCATGAGGATGTAGGCCTGCATTGTCCCCCCCCTTCCTGGTGGGCGTTGCCAAGTCTGGAGGATGCGCCACACGGTGGGCGCTCCGCTGATGCCGGCCCTGGTCAGCAGCGGGCCCACCACATAGTGTATATCGCCCTCCTGGGGGGTATCGGTCTTGACGATGAAGTCCAGGGTGGTGCCGTAGACGGCGGCCACCTCCTGCACCTCGGGGCAGGTCTGCAGCAGGCGCAGGGTCTCCTTCCATCGGGGGGGTGGCACCTGGAAGGTGAGGTAGGCCAGGGTGCGGGGGCGGCGGGCGACGATGTCATACGCCGCCTGGACGGCATAGCCCCTTTGGTAGTAGCGCCACACCTCCCGGATGATCCGCAGGTCGGCCTCGGTGTAGTCCCGGCGGGAGATGCGGTGCTTGCGCACCTTGGTGGGGTGGATGTACCCCTGCGCCTCTAGGTAGTAGACGAAGCGTTTCTGCAGGCCGGGGACCTGGGCGATGACCTCTTTCAGCTCCACAGCCCTGTCCAGAAGTCCACGAGTGGACTTTTCCGTTAGCGTAGAGGGCGTTGGGGCGTGGTGTCAAGGCGAATAGACACAGTCATGGTCGGGGCGAGTGGATTTGAACCACCGACCCCCAGCACCCCATGCTGGTGCCCTACCGGGCTGGGCTACGCCCCGACCGCTTGTGTACTATAGCAAATGCCTACGCTTTCTGCAAGTCTGGGGGGAAGGAGGACCAGGCCTAACGGCCCGATTGTATGTGGGGTGATGACTGGCATAGCAAGGCGGGCGCCGAAAGTCCTATAATGCCCTATGCTCCCAAACTCCTGTGTGCACGGATGAGGGGAGTCACCCTGAAGCGGATGCGCCGGGAACGGGCAGCCCGCGCTTGCCAGGTCAAGTGCCAAGGCGGCATCGCCTCCCTTCTGGTTGCCGGCCCCACCACCATCCGTTACCTGGAGGTCTTCGCCCAGGGGGACATTCAGCCCGGGGATCACCCCCTGCTGGTCTGTGCCGAGCACGATTCGGTGGTGTTCGGCAATGCTGGCACCTACTTCCCACCTCCCGACCAGGTGCCGTGGATCACGAGGGAGGGGAACGCCGTCATGCGGGTGTGCCTTATCCCGAGAACATCTGCCAAATGATTATGGCCAAATACCGACACTGCCCCAGTGGTTCTTTTGAGGTTTGTCGACCCCTCTAAGGGGCTACTGTCCGATATCACCATAATCCCTTCTTTTTTTCCCACGCTTCGGTGGTTGTTACCCTGGCTGATTGGCTGTCAGCAGCGGAGTGCGAGGATGTGGATGAATTCAGGGCGTGCAGGGCACGCAAGCCGTCTCCTTTCAGTCTCAAGTCCGAGTGGATGGCCGGGCTGCCCTCCCCAAGCCGGCCTCTTTTCCTCTAAAGCCTCTGGGTTTGAAACTCTATGACCTCACAGGCGCGAGGGGGCCGACACAGCACCAACGCGTGCCCCTCCAACCAGAACGGGGAGCGCCAAGCGCGGGGCGGGTCGGACAGGCCTCCAATGGCCTCGCCCTTCTTGGCAGCCCACACAGAGGAAGGGAGTCTCCCCGAGCCTGGGGCTATGGACAGCCTGGCCCGCCTGCGGGCGGAGAATGCGGTGCGCCTCTGACGCTTAAGTCCTACCCGCAACCCCTTTCTCGCACCCCTGACCTCCTTCAAGAGGTCCGAGACGTTCTTGGGGACCGGATGGACACGCCCTCTCGCCGGTATCGTGAGTACCCGTGCTGAAGCAGATGGGGTGGATGTGGCAGGCGGTGAGGGAGGCACCGCCTGTCCGGCAGGAGGAGGTGGCCTGGCGCGGCCGAGTGGCAGAGGGGTCCACCACGGGGGCCCCCGGCCCCGTGAGGGTGTCCGGCGATGGGGGAACGGAGGAAAGGGGCTCTGGCGGTGGTGGAGCAGGGGGGACTTGAACCCCCGACCCCCTGCGTGCAAAGCAGGTGCTCTCCCGCTGAGCTACTGCCCCATCCCTTCCAGTATAGGGGGCGCAAAAACGCGCCACAACCCCCCTGCGGCGGCACGCCTTCACGCACTGTGTGGTTTATAATACAGGTGGCGTCTTTCTCCGGGAAAGATAGCCGCATTTTATCACTGGGGGGAGTATGGACATCCGCCAACTGGAGGCCTTTGTGGCCGTGGTACGCACCGGCTCTTTCCGGAAGGCAGCCGAGCATCTCTTCCTGAGTCAACCCTCCCTCAGCGCCCGTATCCAAGCCCTGGAGCGGGACCTGCGGCAGTCCCTCTTCCACCGGCGGGGACGAGGGGTGCTCCTGACCGAGGTGGGCAAAGCCCTCCTCCCCTACGCCGAGGAGGTGCTGGAGACGATTCGCCAGGCCAAACAGGCGCTAGAGGCCATGGGAAGCCTGGCGCACGGCCGTTTGACCGTTGGGTCGGCGCGGGTGATCGGCACCTATGTGCTCCCCGGGATTTTGGAGGAGTTCCGCAGACGCTTCCCTGGGGTGGTGGTGGCCATTCGCACGGGCCGTTCCACCGAGGTGCTCCAGTGGGTGGAACAGGGGGAGGTCAGCGTGGGGTTGGCCCGCAGCCTCGTCCACCCAGAGGTGGCCTCCTTCCACCTGTATGATGAGGAAATCGTTTTGGTAACTCATCCCGACCATCCCTTTGCCCGCCGCCGGCAGGTGGCCGTGCAAGAGGTGGCGCGCCAGCCCCTGATCCTCTACGACAGGGGCTCCTCCTACTTTGTGCTTATCGAGGATGTATGCCGCAGGGCGGGGATCGTGCCCTGGGTGTTGATGCACCTGGATAGCGTGGAGGCCACTAAACAGATGGTGGAGCGGGGCCTGGGCATCTCCTTCCTGCCCCGTTCGTCCCTCAAGCGGGAGATTGAGGAGGGGACACTGACCGTAGTGCCTTTGGCCGACGGGTATAGGGTTACTCTGCCCACGACGGTGCTGGTGCGTCCTCGACCCCTATTCCCTGAGCCGTTACTGGCGTTCCTGCAGGTGCTGGGCGACCTGTTTCCCAATCCCGACCTGCGGGCGCTGGTGCAACGCCATCGCTCCTCCCAGGGTGTCCCCCTTGCCTCCAGGCGGACCAAAAAGTAACGGGCGAGACGGCCAGAGACCCCCTTTCTCAGCCAACCACTACCTCCTCCCTAGGCTCTTGCCCACATCCTTTCCCAGGGGGCAGGGAGCGTGGCTTGAACCCGCATGAACCCGGGACCGGGGTTGCGCCCTGGCCGAGGCCCTGCGTATCAGGTGTGGCCTTGCAGATTGACGGGCCCCGCTCTTCCCCCCACGGGCGGCACGGGGCTCAGGATCATGGGCACAGCGTGGACATCCTTGGGTGGGGTCGGCGATGCACTCGCCCGGGCACATGCCCTTTGCAGTGGCAGGGGGAACTGCCCCCGCTAAGCCCGTGCCGCCCCCACCGGGTGGCCTCGTCCATCCCTGAAGCACTGGAGGCATCCCGCCAGAGATATGGCATCATGTCCCCCAGTAGGGCTGCTAGGAGCGCCAAGGAGGAGAAATGATTCGCACCTGGAATGGGCGCACGCCTAAGGTTGCCCCCACCGCCTTCATCAGCGAGATGGCCTATGTGGTGGGGGATGTGGAGATAGGGGAATACACCAGCGTGTGGCCGGGCACCGTCATTCGGGGAGACACGGCTCCCATCCGTATCGGCCGTCATACCAACATTCAAGACAACAGTGTGGTGCATGGGGATACGCCCACCGAAATCGGCGACTATGTAACCCTGGGCCATCGGGTGGTGTGCCATGCCAAGAGGGTGGGCAACTATGTGCTGATCGGCAACGGGGCGGTGGTCAACGACGGAGTGGAGATCGGCGAATACTCCATCATCGCCAGCGGGGCGGTGGTGCTGGAGAACACCAAAATTCCTCCCCGCTCCTTTGTGGTGGGCATCCCCGCCCAGGTGAAGGGGCCCGTCTCCGAGAGGCACATAGAGTTAATCCGACGCACGGCCGAGGCCTACTTCCGCAAGGGGCAGTCCTATATCCAGAGTGGCCTGGGGGATAAAATTCCCGGCTAGGGGGGATGGGTTACCTCGGGAACCCGCCGCAAGGGCCAGAACACCAGCAGGTTCCTGCCAGGGTGCTGAAGCCCGCCTCCCTAAAGGGTTGCGGGAACAGGTGCTCTCGCCCTGCTGGGGCAGCGGGGTCATGCACAGCGTCGGAATAGCCAGAGGGCGATGGTAGTTTGGAGAAGAGGCCAGCCCCGCGCCCGTGCACTAAGAGCCCATTCCCGCCTCCACCAGGCACACTAGGGGTCAAGGGCCTGGCCTACGGCTCCCTGGATTGATTATCTGGCTAGGGGGCTTTCTTTGTTCCCGGCGTGTGCGGGCGATAGGGGTGGGGAACAGAGGGCGTCCACTGGGTACAGGCACGGCCCTTGCACCCGATCTCAAGGCAGCAAGGGTGGGGCACCCACGGACACTATGCCTTCTCCATGCGCTCCGGGGCGCTCATGCCCATCAGCCGCAAGGTGTGGGCCAGCACCGAGCGCGTCGCCTCCACCAGTTTGAGGCGCGCCTTGCTCAGCGCCATGTCCTCGGTGAGGACTCGGTGGTGGTCGTAGAACCAGTGGAAGGCTGTGGCCACCTCCAGGGCGTAGTGGGGCAGATGGTGGGGCTCCAGGCTCCGCGCCACAGTCTCCACCACCTCGGGGAGCAGGATGAGCCTCCGCACCAGGTTCAGTTCGGCTGGCTCCCGCAGGAGGGTTACATCGCCTCCGGCCGAGTCCACCCCCCGCTCGCGTGCCAGGCGCAGGATGCCCGCCATCCGGGCGTGGGCATACTGGATGTAATAGACGGGGTTCTCCTGAGACTGCTGTTGCGCCAGGTCCAGGTCAAACTCCATCTGGGCGTCGGCGGAGCGGGAGAGGAAGAAGTATCGGCAGGCGTCGGGGCCCACCTCGTCCACCAGGTCGCGCAGGGTTACCAGTTCCCCTTTGCGCTTAGAGGCGCGCACCGTCTCGCCCCGACGCTTGAGGGTAACCATCTGGGCGATGAGGATGGTCAAGCGTTGGGGGTCAATGCCCAAGGCCTGCACCACCGCCTTCACCCGGGGAACATGCCCCTGGTGGTCGGCTCCCCAGATGTTGATGACCCGATCAAACCCCCGCACAATGAACTTGTGGTAGTGGTAGGCGGCGTCAGAGGCGAAGTAGGTGGGCAAGCCGTTGGAGCGCACCAGCACATTGTCCTTGTCCTCTCCCAGGGCGGTGGAGACGAACCACACCGCCCCCTCCCGCTCCGCCAAATACCCCCCGCGCCGGAGGATATCCAGAGTTTTTTGGTAGTAAGAGTCCCTGTAGAGGCTCTTTTCACTGAACCAGACGTCAAACTCCACACCCAGGCGTTGCAGGTCTTCGCGAATAAGGGCAAGGACGCGTTGCAATGCCCATTCTCGCACCTTCTCCAGGGCCTCCTGTTCGGCGATCTGCACAAGGCTGTCGCCTACTTGGGAGCGCAACTCGTGGGCCAGGTCTATCACGTACTGGCCCTGATAGCCGTCGGGAGGCAGTTGGGCAGGTTGTCCCAGGGCTTGCAGGTAACGTGCCCACAGGGAGCGGGCGAAGGCGTCCACCTGGCTGCCCGCATCGTTGATGTAGTATTCCCGCTCCACCTGGTAGCCGGCGCACGCCAGCACGCGGGCCAGGGTGCTTCCCAGTACCGCCCCCCGGGTGTGCCCCACATGCACGGGGCCCGTGGGGTTCACGGAGACGAACTCCACCTGGACACGCTGCCCCCGGCCTATGTCCAGGCATCCCCAGCGCTCCCCTGCCTGAAGGATGGCGTCCACCTGGCGGCAGAGCCAATCGGTGCGCAAGGTGAAGTTGAGGAAGCCCGGGGGCGCTACCGTTACCCGCTCTATGGCCTCATCGGGGGGGATGAGAGGCACAAGGCGATGGGCGATATCCATCGGGGTGAGGCGAAGGGCACGGGCCAAGCGCAGGGGCAGGTTGGTGGCGAAGTCTCCCAGTTCGGGGCGGGGGGGGCGCTCCACTCCCACATCGGGGACGCCCGTGAGGGGCAAGGCACCCTGCTCCCGAGCCGAGACAAGGGCACGGCGGACGACCTGGGCGATGTGCTCCTTTATCAGCATACCCTTGCCTCGTCGCGGGGAAGTGCGGGAGCGCTACCCCTCTCCCCAAGCCAAGCTGAAGGAACAGGAAGAGGAAAAACCTTCACATCCGGGCCCCTGGCGTTTTGGTTACCCCACAAGGGGGGCTCCATCGGCCACTGTGCACAGGGCCAATATCCTTTAGCCCTTCAGTTTCTTGGGGGCAAGGCGGGTCAGTTCCTTCAAGGTGTTCAAATCTTTACCGATGAAGAACTCGCGGTTCTTGGCCTTGAAGGCCTCCCACTTGGGCGGCACCTGGTCTTCGGCGAAGATAGCAGCCACCGGGCAGACAGGCTCGCACGCCGCGCAGTCAATACACTCATCGGCGTTGATGAACATCTGGTCGGCTTCGGGGGTGGTGTAGATGCAGTCCACAGGGCAGACATCTATGCAGGCCCCGTCCTTCACCCCGATGCAGGGCTCGGCGATCACGTAGGTCATATACGCCTCCTTGCCCGGTTGAGCCGTAACGGCTACCCCCATTGTAGCACAGGAGGAGAAAAGCGCAAGGCACTGCGTGTGGCCCCCGTATGGGCCTAGATTGGGGCCCCGCTGAGGGGGTGTTCTCTCGTGCTCCTAGCTGACGGGCAAAGGCGCTGCCCGCTTCTTCACCGACAGGGCCACGAAGGTTTCGGTCCGCCGCACCCCGGGCACCGCCCCTATCTTAGTGCGCAGGAAGGTGCCCAGTTCATCGGGGGAGGGTAAAGTGACCCACAGCATCACATCAAAGGCGCCCGTGGTGGAGGCGGTCCACTGCACCTCTTTCAGTTGGGCTAGCTTCTCGGCCACCTCGTCCAGTTTATCGGGATCCACCTGCACCCCCACAATGGCCTCGGTCTGGTAGCCGATCTTATCTGGCTGGGGGAAGGCCACCACACGGATGAACCCCTCCTTCACCAGGCGCTTCAGGCGCCGGCGCACCGTCCCCTCACTCACCCCCACCTGGCGGGCGATATAGGCGTTGGAGGCTCGTCCATCGCTCTGAAGGATGGTGATGATTTTGCGATCCAGATCGTCCATGAGAACCCGCATCCTGGGCATAGACCTGTACCTCCCTGTGGTGTAGAAAGCAGAAACACTCACCTATGTTGTTAGTATAGGAAAGTTGCGCCATTCGTCAAGTGGGTGGGGTTTCTGTTCTGTGTTCCTCACGCCCTCGTCGGGAATGGAGGATGTCCCTGCAACTTTCGGGATGGCGTCTGGGGGGATGCTGTGGATTTAGGCGGGAGGGGGGTACAAAGGGTGCGCAGGGAGGGTGTAGAAGCGGCGCTGATAATAGAGCAGGGGACGCCCTTCTGGGGAGACCTCAATGGCCTCCACGCGCCCGATGAACAGGGTATGGTCGCCCGCCTCGCAGGTCTGGGCGACGACACAGTCCATAAAGGCCAATGCCCCCGCCACACGGGGGGTGCCGCTGGGGGCGAACTCCCAGGTAAGGGGGGGAGGAGTGGTGCGCTCCTTGGCGTCTTTGGCGTAGTAGAGGGCCGCCTCATACTGCCCTTCCGAGAGGAAGTTCATGCCGAAGCGTCCCCGCTGGCGCAGGTAGCGGTAGGTGTTGCGCTGGTGCCCCACGCACACCAGCACTAGAAGGGGATCTAAGGACACGGAGGTGATGGAGTTGGCGGTCATGCCGTGGGGGGTGCCGTTCTCCTCTAGGGTGCTGATGATGGCTACCCCAGTGGGGAAGCGCCCCCACGCCTGGCGGAAGAGGTCCTTGTCTGCGGGCACGCCACCCTCCCGAGGGGTTTGGCTTCAGTATACACCTCTCCGTCTTGTAAGGCGAGGGGGGCCTTTACCAAATCTTTACCACCCTTTACCAAAACTTGACCAAGCGTCGCCCGATTTTTGACCGTTTTCGTATTGCTTATTTACCAGTTCCCTCTCTACCGTAGATGGTGAAAACATTACCACCCGTGCTGCACAGGAGGTGAATGGACGGAACGACGAGATAGGCTGCACCGCGCTGACGTCTCTGCCCGTGAGGGCACATGTGCACCAGCGATCACCATCCCAACAGAACATAACCAGAGAGGAGGACAAAAGGTATGCGCACAACCTTTTTCTCGGCCAAGACCCTGGCGGTCGTGCTGGCTTTGGCGCTGACCGCTAGTACCGTGGGCATCTACGCCGCCGCCATCACCGGTTCGACTGCCCAGCAAGTAGGTTCTACGGGCGATTTG